>CAXNKP010000140.1:0-6345 GCA_964202815.1 Stagnihabitans sp.
TGGAAGCTGGATTTTTGCCGCTAGTGCCGTTGTGGCCGTGGTTTGGGGTGTCATAAAAAGCCGCAAGGCGCGCACTGTGCACGGCTTTCAACAGCGCCCGGTCTGGGCAGAATGGTTCATGGGCGGCCTGATCTGCGCTGTCATCCTGGGTGCCACGGCTATCGTGAATTCCTACATCTGGCCCAAGGGCAACATCAAGAAATACTACGACCAACTGGGCTTGGCTGTGCCTGAAGGTGCAGAGTTTGGTCACGGCTACGCCTATCCCGTGCTGATCTTGATCGTGGTCGCTATCTTCATGACCGTCTTGATGACGCGCACCCGCTTTGGCCGGTATGTTTTCGCCATCGGCGGCAACCCCGAGGCGGCGGCCCTGTCGGGCATCAACACCCGCGTCATGACTGTCAAAATCTTTGCCCTGATGGGCGGTTTGGCCGGGATTGCGGCTGTGATCGGCTCTGCCCGGCAAAACAGCGCGACCAACGCCATGGGCAACCTTGACGAATTGTATGTGATTGCCGCCGCTGTGGTGGGCGGCACGTCGCTGGCCGGTGGGGTGGGCACGGTCTATGGGGCCATCATCGGCGCGCTGATCCTGACATCCTTGCAGACGGGCATGGTGTTGATCGGCTTTGGCGATGGCTCATACCAGCGCATCGTGATCGGCATCGCCTTGGTCTTGGCCGTTTGGCTGGACATCGTTTATCGCAAGCGCATCAAGTGAGGGGGTCAGGATCATGGTGAATAAAACACGAACTCCTCTGGTCGAACTGCGGGATATGTCAATCTCGTTTGGCGGGATCAAGGCGGTCGATCATGTCACGGTTGACCTGTATCCGGGCGAGGTTGTGGGGCTTTTGGGCCACAACGGGGCGGGAAAATCGACGCTGATCAAATGCCTGTCAGGTGCTTACAAGGCCGATGCCGGGCAGATTTTGATCAACGGGGCCGAGGTTGACATCAACAATCCCCGCGATGCTCGCGCGCAAAACATTGAGACGATCTATCAAACGCTGGCCCTTGCCGACAATCTGAACGCCGCCTCGAACCTGTTTTTGGGGCGCGAATTGGTTGGACCGGGCGGTTTTCTGGACGACAGCAAGATGGAGGCCGAAACCCGCAAGATCATGGCCCGACTGAACCCGAACTTTCGCAAGTTCAACGTGCCGGTCAGTGCTTTGTCAGGCGGGCAGCGCCAGTCGGTGGCCATTGCGCGCGCTGTCTATTTCAACGCCAAGATCTTGATCATGGATGAACCCACAGCCGCCCTTGGCCCGCAAGAAACCCAGATGGTGGCAGAACTGATCCAAGAACTTAAAGCCCAAGGTCTGGGCATTTTCCTGATTGAACATGACATCCATAATGTGATGAAACTATGTGACCGCGCTTCAGTGATGAAAAACGGGCAATTGGTTGGCACGGTCGATGTCAAACAGGTGACAGACGAAGATATCCTCTCCATGATCATCCTTGGAAAGAAACCCGCAAAGGCTGCCTAATGTACATCGGTCTTGACCTTGGAACCTCTGGCTTAAAAGGCATTCTGATCGACGACGATCAGAAGATCGTGGCCGAGGCCACGGCCCCCCTGACCGCACAACGCCCCCATGACGGGTGGAGCGAGCAGGCCCCCGACAGCTGGATCACCGCCGCCGAGGCGGTTTTGGACAAGCTGTCGTCCCATGGTCTGGGATCGGTGCGCGGCATTGGCCTGTCGGGCCATATGCACGGCGCGACCCTGCTGGATGCGGCCGATGATGTGCTGCGGCCCTGCATCCTTTGGAACGACACCCGCAGCCATGCCCAAGCCGCGAAGATGGACACCGACCCGCTTTTCCGGCGCGTCACCGGCAATATCGTTTTTCCGGGCTTCACCGCGCCCAAGCTGGCTTGGGTGCAAAAGCACGAACCGGCCCT
This sequence comes from Stagnihabitans sp., assembly GCA_964202815.1. Classification (GTDB taxonomy): domain Bacteria; phylum Pseudomonadota; class Alphaproteobacteria; order Rhodobacterales; family Rhodobacteraceae; genus Stagnihabitans. The sequence goes on from CAXNKP010000140.1 coordinate 1,918, forward strand.
TTGGGCCAAGGTGGCCAAGGTTCTTTTGCCCAAGGATTACCTGCGCCTGTGGCTGACGGGCGAGCATGTGGGCGAGATGTCTGACGCAGCTGGCACCGCTTGGTTGGATACAGGTCGCCGCGATTGGTCGGATGACCTGCTGCAAGCCACAGGCCTGACACGCGCACAGATGCCGCGTCTGGTGGAAGGCTCGGCCGCCTCGGGCCATGTGCGCGGCGAATTGGCCAGCCGCTGGGGCTTGGCAAGCGGTGTGGTTGTGGCTGGCGGTGGCGGCGATAATGCGGCAGCGGGGGTGGGCGTGGGCGTGGTGAAGGCGGGACAAGCCTTTGTCAGCCTTGGCACCTCGGGCGTGCTGTTTGCCGCCAATGCTGGCTATCAGCCTGACCCTGCGACCGCCGTGCATACCTTTTGCCATGCTTTGCCCAACACATGGCACCAGATGGGGGTCATATTGGCCGCAACCGATGCGCTGAACTGGTATGCGGGGCTGGTGGGCCAACCCGCCGCCACCCTGACGGGTGAGCTTGGCGCGCTGCAATCCCCCGGCAAAGCACTGTTCCTGCCCTATCTGGGTGGTGAGCGTACGCCTTTGAACGATGCCGCCATTCGCGGCGCACTCTTGGGTCTGGAACACCAAACCGACCGCGCCGCAGGCACACGCGCGGTGCTGGAGGGCGTGACCTTTGCCTTCCGCGACAGCCGCGATGCTTTGGCCGCAACGGGTACAAAGTTGGAAAGCCTGCTGGCCGTGGGCGGCGGGGCCAAATCGGATTATTGGCTGAAGGCCATCGCCACAGCGCTTGATTGCCCTGTTCTGGTGCCCGCAGCCGGTGACTTTGGCGGCGCTTTGGGCGCTGCACGTTTGGGGATGATGGCAGCGACGGGTGCCGGGGCCGAGATTGCCACCCTGCCCCCCATCGCCCGCACCATTGACCCCGACCCCAAACTGACCGCCGCCTTTGACGCAGGTCATGCCCGCTACCGTGCCGCGGCAGCGGCGATCCAGAAACTTTCACATTAAGACAACCCAAAACCTGAGGGCCGCCATGACCGACTTTTTCAAAGCTATCCCGGCCATCAAGTACGAAGGCCCCGCGTCCACCAACGAATTCGCCTTTCACCACTACAACCCCGATGAAGTGGTCATGGGCAAGCGGATGGAGGACCACTTGCGCTTTGCCGTGGCCTACTGGCACTCGTTCGCCTATCAGGGCCACGACCCCTTTGGCGGCCAAACCCTTCTGCGCCCGTGGTTTGGTGAGACGATGGACCTGGCCCGCCTGAAAGCTGACGCCGCCTTTGAGATGTTTGATATCTTGGGCGTGCCCTTTTACTGCTTCCACGACGCCGATGTGCGCCCTGAAGGGGCCACTTTCGCTGAAAGCACCCGCAATCTGGAAGCGATGGTGGATTATCTAGGCGAAAAACAAGCGACCCATAAGGCCAAGCTTTTGTGGGGCACGGCCAATATGTTCTCGAACCGCCGTTGGATGAGCGGCGCTGCCACCAACCCCGATCCGGATGTGTACGCCTATGCGGCGGCGATGGTGAAAGCCAATCTGGATGCCACCCATAAGCTGGGCGGGGCAAACTATGTGCTGTGGGGTGGGCGCGAAGGCTATGAAACGCTTTTGAACACCGACCTGAAAGCCGAGCGCGAACACGCCGGCCGTTTCTTGCAACAGGTCGTTGAATATAAACACAAGATCGGCTTCAAAGGCACGATCCTGATTGAACCGAAACCGCAAGAACCCTCTAAGCACCAGTACGACTATGATGTGGCCACGGTTTACGGCTTTTTGGTGCAGTTTGGCTTGGAAAAAGAGGTCAAGGTCAACATCGAACAGGGCCATGCCATTCTGGCGGGCCATTCGTTCGAACATGAACTGGCGTTGGCGACATCCTTGGGCATCCTTGGGTCGATCGACATGAACCGCAACGATTACCAGTCGGGCTGGGACACTGACCAATTCCCCAACAACACGCCCGAAATGGCGCTGGCCTATTACGAGATCCTCAAAGGCGGCGGGCTGCACACCGGCGGCACCAACTTTGACGCCAAGATCCGCCGCCAAAGCTTGGATGCCGAGGATCTGATCTTGGGCCATGTCGGCGGTATGGACACCTGCGCGCGGGCGTTAAAAGCCGCGGCTGGTTTGTTGGCCGATGGCGGGTTGGAAAAGGCCCGCGCTGATCGGTATGCTGGGTGGTCAACCCCCACAGCACAGGCGATGCTGAAGGGCGGTCTGGCCGAAGCCGCCGCCCGCGTGACAGCCGAGGGGCTAGAGCCTCAACCCAAATCGGGCCGGCAAGAGCGGTTGGAAAACCTGTGGAACCGCTTCGTTTGATCTGACATGGCTAAGCAGGTTGCAGCATTACCGGGGCCAGCCCCGGACCCCGGAGTATTGGGACAAAGAGAAAATGGGGGGGGCGGGGGGATGCTGCGGCGGGAATTTCTAAGCGCGGGCGTGGCCTTGGCACTGTTGGGCGGCACGGCCCGTGCGCAAGGCGAGACGCGCGAGGCTGTTGCGTCTAAGGTGCTGGGCACTTGGCTGCGTCTTGCCCTAGAACTGGTGCGCCACACGCCCACCTATACCCCGCCCGTCGCCAGCCGCACGCTGGCCTATATGGGTGTGGCTGCGTTTGAGGCGCTGGCCAGTGGTGACAAGGCCCTGCACAGTTTGCGCGGCCAGTTGAACGGCCTGACCACCCTGCCCGACCGCGCGCCGGGGCAAGGCTATGATGCAGCCGTCATTTTGAACGCCGTGATGGATGTTTTGATCCACGATCTCTTTTCCAACACTGGCCCCACCGGCCAACACGCGATGCAAACGCTGACCGCCCGCTTGGCCGAGCAGGCGGCAATGGGCATGGCGGCAGATGTCGTGGCGGCAAGCCGGTCTTACGGCGCCACTTTGGCTGCGGCGATCCTTGAGTGGAGCCGCACCGATGGCGGCGCTGTGATTGCGAACATGGGCTTTCCGGCGACCTACACCTTGAACCCCGCGCCAGGGCATTGGGTGCCCACGTCAAAAATCGTTCTGCAACAAGCGCCTTTGCTGCCCGATTGGGGCAAAAACCGCCCCTTTGCGATGCCTGCGGGTGACACCTGCACTTTGCCACCGCCCACGGCCTATTCGGAAGACCCGTCCTCTGCCTTTTATGCCGAGGCGATGGAGGTTTACACCACCAGCCAATCGCTGACAGACGACCAAAAGCAAATCGCGCGATTTTGGTCAGATGACGCGATGCTGTCTTACACCCCACCCGGCCATTGGGTCGCCATCATGGCCCAAGTGGCCCGCGAAAAAGGGCTGGACCTGACCGCGCAGGTCGAAGCTTTGGCGCGCATGGGTGTGGCAATGGCCGATGCCTTCATTGGCTGCTGGTCGGCCAAGTTCCAATACGATCTGATCCGCCCGATCAGCTATATCAAAACGGTCATCGACCCCAAGTGGGAGCCTTTGCTGACCACCCCGCCCTTCCCCGAATACCCTTCGGGCCATTCCACCCAATCGGCGGCGGCGGCGGCAGTTTTGACGGCCCTTTTTGGTGCGGATTATAGCTTTACCGACGAAAGCCCCACGCCCGACGGCGCGCCGACCCGCAGCTTTGCCAGTTTCTGGGCCGCAGCGGATGAGGCGGCGATGTCACGGCTTTACGGCGGCATTCATTTCATGCCCGCCATTACGAACGGGCAAGATCAAGGCCGCTGCATTGCGGCCTATGCCATTGCTTTGCAGACGAGGGCGTAAGATGCGGCTTTTGGCCTTAGCCCTGCTGGTCAGCCCAGCCTTGGCAGCGCCGGCTTTCGCCGATGTCGAGGTTCCACGCTATTTGAACGAAACCGCCAGTGCCGGCGTTTCCAGCACCTATGCGGGAGATTGGGAGTTTATGACGGGCGGCGGCGTTGCGGCCTTTGATTGCTCGGGCGATGGCAAGCCGGAACTGCTTTTGGCGGGCGGCACGCAAAAGGCTACGCTTTACCGCAACGACAGCCCAACGGGGGGCGCGCTGAAATTCACCGCGCTGACCTCGGGGGTGGAGTTGGACCGCGTGACTGGGGCCTATCCGCTGGATATCGACAGCGACGGGATCATGGACCTTGTTCTGCTACGCTCGGGTGAAGATGTGGTGATGCGCGGTGCGGGTCAGTGCCAGTTTCGCCGCGCCAACGAGGTATGGGGTTTTGACGGGCGCGATCTGTGGTCAACAGCCTTTGCCGCAACATGGGAAAAGGGGCAGACTTGGCCCACGCTGGCCATTGGCACCTACATCGACCGCAAGGAGGAAGCTTTTCCTTGGGGATCATGCACGCCGGATGCGCTGTACCGCCCCAAGGGGCAGGGCTTTGCCGCACCCTTTGATCTGAAACCCAGCTTTTGCAGCCTGTCGATGCTGTTCACCGACTGGAACCGCTCTGGCACG
>CAXNKP010000141.1:0-6289 GCA_964202815.1 Stagnihabitans sp.
AAGGGCCGAACTACTTGCAGCAGCCGTTCGTCAGGCGGCGGAATCGCCGTTTGGAACGGGACGGCGGCGGCAGAGGAGAGGTGTTGCGATGAAACGGGCTTCTGCGACAAGCGCGTCGGGGCTTGGCCCGCGATAACGCCCCCCGGCCACGGATCGGGCGCGGTTGGTGCCCAAAGCAACTGCACAGCATTCTCGACGGTGCAACAAACAGCGTCACTGGCTGGCGCGGTTGGTGCCCAAAGCAACTGCACAGCATTCCTTTGGCCGAGCACAGGGCCAGACTGGTCGCGCATAGGGGCGGGCAGGCCGAGCACAGAGACCGGCAATGGAGCTTCATTTACGTTTTCTGATGCGGCATTGCCCCTTGGAGGGGGAACGCTGACGTCAAACCCTTGCGGCGCAATCCATCTGTCTATTTCCAGTCGCGGTGGCATTTCAGGCGGCGGTGCCATTTCAAGCGCTAGCGCCTTTTCAAGTGGTGGCGCAACTTCAGGTCGTGATGCCATTTCAAGCGGTGGGTACATTTCAAGCGGTGGCATCTTTTCATGCGGTGGCCCCAATTCAGAATGGCGCATAATATCTTTGATCTCACCGCTTGGCACCTGCACAGCCCGAACCTGCTCCACGCCCGTAAAATCTGACCCAAGCGCCCTATCCGCACGATCATTGGTCACAGTTTGGCCTGTCACCATCTGCTTCGGCGCGGATTGCTCTGGGCTGGAAGACGCTGTGCCGCGCCGCGCATCCGATTCGGTCAAGAAACGGTGGGTCGCGCGCGGTGGACCTAGCGGTGCAATCTGCGGGAAATGTGCCACAGATGCAGCTTGGTCGGCCTGACGCAGTGGCGCATCCGCCGGCACATTGACGATCTGCACCTGCGGCACGACTTCAGCAGCCAGCACCAGCTTGGGAAAATCTGGCGGGAGGGCAACATTCTGACCGACATTCTGATCAGCAAAAACAGCCACGCCCTCGCCAGACGCATCGCTTATTTTGGCATCAGCGGGCATCAAGTCGAGAGGAGAAAGGCAATAGGCAATCGCAGCGTCAGGCTGCACAGGGTCGTTGGGCCGATCTTGTCGATGTTCGATAACATCAGGCCAGTCTACCGCATCTGACGCGATAGCCTGCCAAAAAACTGGCAAAAGAACTTCAGTGTCGGGTATTCTAACGTCCGCCTGCACAATCAGGGCGTCGTCTGAAGCCGCCTTGGGCGGGTTCGGCTTTGCGGTAGGCTCGGGTAAGGCGGTGTCTGGCAGGGCCAAAATCGCCACAAACTCTGCCCCCTGGGGCTGGACGACCACATCATCCTGCACCGGCCCAGGATCGCCCCGTGCAGGCATGAAAGCTGTCAGCAAACTTGAAATGTTCATACCGCACCGACTCCTGCCGAGGACTGCTGATCTTTCAGCTAAAAAACTTACCAGTTCTTTACCGCTGGACGCGATACTGCCGAAAATCTTATCCGTTGGAGAATTCTATGACTCTGCCCCCCGTTTCGGCCAACTTTTCCCCCCGATCTGCCCAGTTGATGAAAAAAGCCCAAGAGCTTGAGACAAGCTTTCTAGCTGAAATGTTGTCCCATTCCGGGCTAGATGGCCAAACGGGCGCCTTCAGCGGTGGGATTGGCGAAGATCAGTTCGCATCCTTCCTACGCGAGGCGCAGGCCAAAGCCATGGTCGAACACGGCGGCATCGGGCTTGCACATAGCATCTTCCAAAGCTTGGTTCGCCGCGATGCCGCAAAATCCTGAACCCACTGTCTCCAGCCTTCTGGATGACATCCACCAGACACTTCTGGCCCGCCAGTATGACAGACTTTCATCCCTGACTTTGGCGTTGGAGGATGCTCTGAGCCGGGCACAAAACCTCGATTCGGCGGCGCTGGCACTGATACACACCAAGGCTGCTCGCAATGCAGCAACTCTGACGGCGGTGCAACGTGGCATCCGTGCGGCCCTGCGGCGTGTGGCAGAAATCCGGTCAGTTTCAACAGGGTTGGTTACCTACGATACGTCTGGACTGCGGCAAGACCTTGTCAGTGCGGCCATGGCGCAAAGACTGTAAGGTTTCAATAAAATCCTACGAAATAACCGTTTTGCGTTTAGGGCTATTTTAACAGTCCAAGCCCTTAATGATGGGGCATCCCACGTGGGGTGGCGCGGTTCGGTCTATCGGGTCGCATTGGCAAGAAAGCCCCAAAGCCATCTAGCCGGGTGGCACAAAATGCTGGGCGCAAAGCGTCGGTAGACCACAAAGGAAGATAAAATGTCGTCAATTTTGACCAACAGCAGCGCCCTATCGGCGCTTCAAACCTTGAAGTCAATCCATTCCAATCTTGAGACTGTTACGTCACAGGTATCAACGGGCAAACGGGTGGCCGATTCCAAAGACAACCCGGCCATTTGGGCCGTCTCTAAAGTGATCAGTACGGATATAAGCGCCTTCAAGACCGTGTCTGACAATCTTAGATTTGGCCTGGCAACTGTCGGCGTCGCAGCAAATGCGGCGCAGACCATCGTTGAAAATTTGGGCGAAATCAAAAACAAGATCATCTTAGCGCAAAACAACAACGTTGATCGCACCAAACTGCAAGCCGACCTCGTGGCCTACCGCGATAACATCACCAACGTCGTCAAAGGGGCACAGTTCAACGGTTTGAATCTGATTAACAATGGGGTAACCAACAACATCCTGGCCTCTATTGACCGGAATGGTGCGGCAGTAACTTCGACTTTCATCGCGGTCGTGGGGCAAAACCTATCCCTTGGCACCTATGCGGCAAAGACCGTCTTTACCGGGTCTGACGGTGCATCTACCGGCGCCGACGTGGCGGGCTTTGCGCTGAACAAAACCACCGGTACTGGTAAACTTGTCATTGCCGAAGGCACAGGGGCCAACGCATTTGCAGCGGGTGATAGCGTGTCTGTCGCCATTGCCGGCAGGACTGCCAGCTACACCGTAACGGCAGCCGATGTTGCCGCCACCAACACAAATGAAGTTGTGGCAGTCGGTCTAAAGTTGGCGACAGAAGCTCTCGGCTTAACAGGCTTGGCGGTTAACTTTGACACTGTGGGCGGCACCGCGAACCTGAACTTTACCAACACCGGAGGCGTCGATTACCGGGTTGCGGCGCAATTTTCTAATGTGGGCGCTGGCGGCCTTGGGGTCTTGACGGGAATGAACATCGCTAGCCAAGCTGGTGCAACGGCCGCGCTTAACAGCATTGAATCACAGATCAACGCAGCCATCACAGCCGCGGCCAATCTTTCAACGGTACAGGTCAAACTGTCTACACAACAGGCCTTTGTAAACAGCCTGGCCGATACGATGAAACTCGGTATCGGCGCCTTGGTCGACACCGATATGGAGGAGGCATCGGCCCGCCTTCAGGCCCTTCAGGTGCAACAGCAACTGTCGACTCAGGCGCTGTCGATTGCAAATCAACAGCCGCAATCCCTTCTGTCTTTGTTCCGGTAAGGCGTCCCGCCGGGGGGAGTAAAGCCCCCCGGCTGCGCCTGCGCCACCCCTCGCAAACATCCGGAAGGACACATCTTGAATATTGCCACCCCTATCGCCCGTGCGGCCTATGGCCAGCGCGAGGCCCCTGTTCGCACAGCGCGCGCCCACGAATATGATCTTCTTGCGCGCTGCACTCAGAAAATGGCCATGGCATGGACAAGGCGGAAAGACGATTTCCCCTTGCTGGCCACCGCAGTACACGAAAACCTACAGCTTTGGTGCGCATTGGCCATCGACGTGGCCGATCAAGAAAACGGCTTGCCCGCCGCTTTGCGCGCCCAACTGTTCTATCTTTACGAATTCACCGCCAAACATTCGCAGGCCGTCATGGCCAATACCGCCAGCGTCGAGGTCTTGGTTGACATCAACAAAGCCGTCATGCGTGGCCTGCGCGGCGATGGAGGCGATTTATGACTGGTCTAGTCCTCAAACTTGGCCCGTATGAGCGGGTCTTGATCAACGGCGCCGTGATCGAAAACGGTGAAAAACGCTCTCGTCTGGCGATCATGACCCCCAACGCCAATATCTTGCGCCTGCGCGACGCCATTCACCCGCAAGAGGCGAACACACCGGTCAAACGGGTCTGCTATATCGCTCAGTTGGTCTTGACGGGTGATGCGAGCGCTGTCGATGCGCGCCATCAATTGCTGCGCGGTATCGAACAGCTCAGCCAAGTCTTGACCGATCATGACAGCCGCACTCAGCTGAACCTTGCCACCAAAGCTGTGTTGGAAGATCAGCCCTATCAAGCGCTTAAATCGCTCCGGTCCTTGCTGCCGCGCGAAGAGCGGCTTTTTGCTGCCGCCGCAAAATGAGCTTTGCGCCCATCCTGCCCCTATCTGGCACGGCGGGTTGGGCGATCTTGAAGCGTACCTTGCCCGCCCAAACCGCTGCGTTGAACGCGACCCCGGAAATGGCACGCGATATCGACTATTTCCGGGCCAAGATCGGAAAGGTCACAACCGCCGATCAGCTTGTGGGCGATCGAAGGCTTCTGAAAGTCGCCCTGGGGGCTTTCGGGCTGGAGGGCGACATCGGCAATAAGGCTTTTATCAAAAAGGTCCTGACTGATGGCGTCACCTCCGGAGCTGCGTTGGCCAACAGGCTCGCCGATAAGCGCTATCTGCAGATGGCCAACGCCTTTCGCTTTGATCGACAGGTGCCCGCGACTCAGGCTGCTGATTTTGCTACCGCAATCCTGACAGCCTACAAGGCCCGCACCTTCGAGTCGGCTGTCGGAAATCAGGATGAGGATTTGCATCTGGCCCTAAACGCCCAGCGCGAATTGGCGGCACTTGGCGGGGCGCGCAGCCGTGAGACAACCAAATGGCTGACCATTCTGGGCAATGCGCCCCTCAGCAGGGTCTTTCAAAAAGCATTGGGCCTGCCGTCAGGCACGTCTGCGCTGAACTTGGATCAGCAATTAAGCCTTTATCAGGCCAAGGCTTCAGCCGTCTTTGGCGACAACGGGATCAGCCAGTTCGCTGATCCCGCCAAGACAGACATGCTGATCAAACGGTTCCTATCTAGGTCGCAGGCCGATCAGCTGATCACGCAATCTGCCAGCGGGTCCATCGCCTTAACCTTGCTAAAGCAAAGGCCATCATCACTTTGATGCCGATGACAGGGCCGCCCGCAACCGACCAAAGCTGCCCGAGATGCCCCCTTCTGGCGCATCCTCGGCTAAAAAGGTGTCTAGCGCGGGCCAAACCCGAATTGCGTTGTCGATCAGGGGGTCAGATCCGGCGCTGTACAGCCCCGCCTGGATCATCAGCTCTGCCCTGTCATAGGCCCCCAGCAACCGCCGCGCCTGCGCGATATCGGCATTCTCAGCTGCACTGGCCGCCTGTGGCAAACTGCGCGAGACAGAGCGCAGCAGATCAATTGCGGGATAACGCCCGCGTTCGGCAATCTTGCGGTCCATCACAACATGGCCGTCGAGTACCCCGCGCAGAATATCGGCCACCGTCTCCTCCATATCCGAGCCTGCGACCAGCACCGAAAAGATCGCCGTGATATCGCCCGAATCGGCGGGTCCGGGCCCCGCCCGCTCAGCCCAAGCCATGATGGCCGGTGCGACCGAGGGAGGATAGCCGCGCAGGCTGGCCTCCTCCCCGCCGGCGAGGGCGACTTCGCGGTGCGCCTCGGCAAAGCGGGTGACCGAATCGGCCAAGAGCAGTACATGCAGGCCCTGATCGCGGAAATGTTCTGCCACAGCCATGGCAGACCAAGCACAGCGCCGTCGCACAAGGGCCGATTGATCCGAAGTGGCCGCTACAACCACAGCGCGCGCCATACCTTCCGGGCCCAGCACCCGCTCGACAAACTCACGCAGCTCTCGGCCACGCTCGCCGATGAGGCCGATCACCACCACATCAGAGGAAATTCCCCGGGCCAATTTGCCCAGAAGGGTCGATTTGCCCACACCAGAACCGGCAAAAAGACCGAGTCTCTGGCCGCGCACCACAGGCAAAAGCGTGTCAAACACCGCAACACCCGTTTCCAGCCTTTCGCCTAAACTGCGCCGTGTGGCTGCGGCCGGGGCAGCGCCCAACAGGGGGCGCATCACGGGCCCCCGAAAAATTGCCTTACCGTCCAATTGCTTGCCGAAAGGGTCGACGACTCGGCCGATCCAACTGTTGTCGGGCGCAATCCCCACCTGACCCTTCAGCCGCACCAGGGAGCCCAAGGTCAAACCTTCCGCCAACTGATCGGTTAAAACGCTTATCCCCTCTGGCTGCAGGGCCACGACCTCACCACCAAAGGCA
>CAXNKP010000142.1:0-6284 GCA_964202815.1 Stagnihabitans sp.
GAACGGATCGACAGAGCCGGCATCGAGATCATCATCACCGTATTTGGAATCGTTGAAGTGAAAGCCAGCGAGCTTTCCAACATGGATCAACCGCGCCACGATCTGTTCGATATTGGTGTTGGGCGCATGGTGGCCTAAATCAACCAAGCATTTGGCCTGCGGCCCCAAAGCTTGAGCCGCGATCAAGGACGAGCCCCAGTCGGAAATCACGGTGGAATAGAAGGCCGGTTCGTACATCTTATGTTCGATGAACATCGTCCAGTCTTTGGGCAATCCGGCGTAGATCTGGCCCATGGCGTCCAGATAATCTTCAAACATCTTGCCCAGATTTTGCTGGCCTGCAAAGTTTGTGCCATCCCCCACCCAAACCGTCAGCGCGGTAGACCCCAGCTTTTGGCCAATCTCGATACATTCTAGGTTATGCGCCACGGCTTGGGCGCGGGTCATGCCATCGGCATTGGCAAGCGAGCCGTGTTTATACGACCGCGCTTGGCCGATCTGGTCTTGGAACGTGTTGGAATTGACCGCATCAAAGCCCAACCCGTACTGGGCGGCCTCTTGCCGCAAAGCATTGTAATCGCTTACCTTATCCCACGGGATATGCGGGCTGACGGTGCGCGTGCCGCGTGTGAGCGCTTGGATCACGCCGCAATCGGCCAGTTTGTCGTGAATATGGCGCGGTTCGCCCAGCCCGGGAAAACGGGCAAAGCGGGTACCGCCTGTACCCACGCCCCATGTGGGAATCGCCACCGACCATGCCGTGGCGCGCTGTGTGACCGCTTCGATATCCACCCCGCGCCGCGCCAATTGGCGGCCCAAAGCGGCGTAATCTTCGGCCTGCGCCAGTGCTGCCTTGTCGTTCAGCGTTCCGATCAGATCGGCAGAGATCTCGCCCATCGCTTACCTCGTAAAGGACACGGCATTGCCCGCATCCACGTTCAAGAAATTGCCCGTCGATTTGTTCGACAGATCGCTGGCAAAGAAATAAACCCCCTCGGCGATATCCTCGGGAAAGACCGAGCGTTGCAGCAAGCTGCGCTTGCGGTAATGTTCTTCCAACTCGTCCACGGCGATTTTGTTGGAGGCGGCGCGTTGCTGGCTCCACTCGCCTTTCCAGATTTTCGATCCGCGCAGCACGGCATCGGGGTTCACCACGTTCACCCTGATTCCCATCGGCGCCCCTTCCAGCGCCATGCAGCGCGCCAGATGAATTTCGGCCGCCTTGGCCGTGCAATAGGCCGAAGCCCCCGGCGATGCCGCCACCCCGTTTTTTGAGGCGATAAACACCATCGACCCGCCGATGCCTTGGGCCTTCATCACGCGGTAGCCTTCGCGGCCGACCAGAAAATAGCCCGTCGACAGAATGTCCATCGTGCGGTTCCACATAGCAAGCGTTGTATCTTCCACCGCCGCAGCCGAGGTGATGCCCGCGTTGTTGACCACCACATCCAAGCCGCCAAATTCGGCCACAGCCCCTTCGATGGCCGCCACCACCTGCGCCTCTTGTGTGACATCCATCAGCACACCGCGCACCATGTCGCGGCCATAGCGTTTGGCAAATCCGGCGGTCACCTCATCCAGTGCACTTTGGTCAATATCGGCCAAAACCACATTGCACCCCTCGCGCAGCAAGCGTTCGGCAGAGGCCGATCCGATCCCACCCGCCCCACCGGTGATAAAGGCAACACGGCCCTGCATCGACTTGGGCTTGGGCATGCGTTGCAACTTGGCCTCTTCCAACAGCCAGTATTCGATGTTGAAGGCCTCTTGCTCGTCCAGCCCCTGATAGGTTGATACGCCCGAAGCGCCGCGCATCACGTTGATCGCGTTGACATAAAACTCGGCCGAGATGCGGGCGGTGGCTTTGTCTTTGGCGAAAGACACCATGCCCACGCCGGGGATCAGGTAGATCACGGCGTTGGGGTCGCGCATGGCGGGGGAATTGGGGTGTTTGCACCGTTCGTAATAGGCGGCGTAATCGGCGCGGTAGCCGGCGATCAGGGCATCTAACGTCGCCCCGTCCGCATCGGCGGGCACGATCAAGGGCTTGATCTTGGTGCGCAAGAAATGGTCGGGGCACGAGGTGCCCAAGGGTGCAAGGCTGGTTAAAGCGTGGGAATTGACAAATTCCAGCACCTCGGGCGCATCGATGAAATGGCCTGCTTTCATCTCGGCCTTGGAAATCCGGCCCCTGATCAGTGGCATCAGGCGGCGGGCGGCATCGCGGCGCGCCTGTACCGGAAGGGCTACGATTTTCTCGCCGTCAAAGGCCGGGCGTTTGACATTGGCATCCAGCCAGACGGCGGCCTTGTTGATGATGCGCAGGGTTTGGTCGTAGCACGCCCTGGCGGTATCGGCCCAAGTGAACAGTCCGTGACTGCCCAGCACCAAGCCCACCATCTTGGGGTTGGCCTCTGCGATCGCCCCCAGCTTGATCCCAAGGTCGATCCCCGGGCGCTGCCATGGCAGATAGCCGATTTCATCGCCAAAAATCTGCGCCGTCAGGGCCACTTGGTCGGCGGCGGCGGCAATGGCGATCACGGCATCGCAATGCACATGATCAACATGGATAGCCGGCACAAAGCCGTGCAGCCACGTGTCAATCGACGGCGCACGCGGGTTGAGGTTAAAGATGCAATGCCCCAGCGCATCGACCATGGCGTCTTCTTGATCAAGGCTTTTGTACTGGCCGCGCAGCTGGAACAGCTTGTCCATATACAGGGTCGAAAACCCGTCCAGCTTCATCGAGCCGATATCCCCGCCCGATCCCTTGACCCACAGCACCTGCACATCTGCCCCCGTCAAAGGGTCGCGCGATGTGACCTTGGCTGAGGTGTTGCCCCCGCCAAAGTTGGTGATGCGCAAATCAGAGCCCAAGAGGTTGGACCGATACAGCAGTTTGCCCGGCTCATCGAGCGGGGCGGCGATAGCGTCGTCCCACAGGGACGAGAGGAGGATGTTTTGGGTCATGTTGAAAATCTACGGACAGAATCGCTCATCGTCAATCACTATGGTGCATACTGCAGCGCAGAAAACATACTGCAATGCAGCAATGCGATTGGTTGTTGACGGATATGAGCGATTCTGACTAGGATTGGCTGATGCATGAACGTGAAAGATGGCACCTTATCCTAAACCGGTTGCGCGAACGCGGGATTGTTCGTGTGAGTGACCTTGTCGATTTGACTGGCGCATCCTTGGCCACGCTGCGCCGCGATCTGGCGCGGCTGGAGGATAGCGGCCAGCTTAAGCGCGTGCATGGCGGGGCCGAATCGGCGGAAGTTTCAGGGCAGGGAGATTTGACGGCGGTGTCTTTCGGGGCCAGCCAAACCACCAATCCGCAAGCCAAACTGGCCGTGGCGCGCAAGGCCGCAAGTCTATGCGCAGATGGCGATTCGATCATTTTGAACGCGGGATCCACCACATGGTTCATGGCGCAATGCCTGCGCCAGCACCGCATGCAGGTGCTGACCAACTCTTTTCCCATCGCGCAAGAGCTTATCGCCAATTCTGGCAACCGCGTGGTGCTTCCGGGGGGGGAACTGTACCGCGAACCGGGGATCATCCTGTCGCCGTTCGAAGAAGACGCGATCCAGCATTTTGCGGCCTCTAAAATGTTTATGTCTTGTTATGCGATCACGCCCATGGGGGTGATCGAAAGCGATCCTTTGATTGCGCGCGCGGAAGCCAAGCTTTTGTCGCGGGCCGAAAAGTTGATCGTGATTGCAGATTCCTCGAAATTCGAGGCGCGGGGCAACATGGTGGTGTGCCCCCTGACACGGGTATCCACGGTGGTCACCGATTGGGGTGCGCCAGCGGGGATGGTGGATCATCTGCGGTCAGTCGGCGTGCAAGTGCTGATTGCCGAAGATGACAATGACGCGAAGCGATCGGCCGCTTAACGCCGAAAACAACCAACGGGAGGACGACATGAATAAATTTGGATTTGCATTGACGATGGCAGCAAGCCTGATGGGCACGACCCTGATGGCGGATGTGATTACCGCAACCCCGGGCCAAGCCGTGAACATCGTGCTGTTGCCGAAGTTCCTTGGCATTTTGCCCTTCGATCAGGCCGACCGTGGCGCGCAAGAAGCCGCGGCAGAACTGGGCAATACCGGTACCTACCAATACATCGGGCCGACCCCTGAAAACTCGGCAGCCGGTCAGATTGAAATGCTGACCACCGCCACGACCCAAAAGCAGGGCGTGGTCATGCTGTCAAACAACGCCGGCGACCAGATTGCCCCCACGGCAGAGGCTGCTCAGGCCGCTGGCACCAAGGTTGTGACATGGGACAGCCCGATCCCCTCGGGCAAGGGCGAATCGGTCTTTGTGGCGCAGGTAGACTTCGGCTCGATCGGCACCGTGATGGCCGATATGGTCTATAGCGAGGCAGGTGGCGCAGGTGAATTCGCCGTTCTGTCGGCCAGCCCCGATGCGGCCAACCAGAACGCTTGGATCGAAGCGATGAAAGGTGTTCTGGCATCGGATGCCAAGTACAAGGATCTGAAACTGGTTGATGTTGTCTATGGCAACGACCAGTCGGAAGAATCTTATAACCGCGCCTTGGGTCTGGTTGACAAGTATCCAGATCTGAAAGTGATCATGGCCCCCACCACTGTGGGTATCGTGGCTGCGGCCAAGGCGATGCAGGACGAAAAGCTGTGCGACAAGGTGAAGGTTTCCGGCCTTGGCCTGCCGGCCGAGATGGTGTCGTACACGATGAATGGCTGCGCGCCGGAATTTGCGCTGTGGTCCTTTGTCGACCTTGGGTATTTGACCTATTACACCAGCTACCTGCTGGCGACCGGGGCGATCAAGGGCGAGATCGGCGAAGAGTTTGCCGCTGGCCGTATGGGCAATTTCAAGATCGACGAGGATCCCGGCCGTGCCGGTGCCAAGCGCGTCTTGATGGGCCCGTTCACTGTCTACAACAAAGACAACGTTGAAGCCGCTTCGAAGTAATCCGGTGCGACAAATCTGACAATCAGGGCCGCCCCGGTGGCGGCCCTGACGCCTTTTACACTTAGGAGACAGGCTTTGAGCGTTTTAGACCTGCGTCATGTTTCCAAAAGCTTTGCTGCCACGGCGGCGTTGAAAGACATGACCCTGACGATCGAGCCAGGAGAGATTCACGCCATTGTCGGCGAAAACGGGGCGGGCAAATCCACGCTGATCAAGATCATGACAGGGGTGCATCAGCCTGATCAGGGCCAGATTTTTGTGGCTGGCGTGGCCGTGACGATCCGGTCAACCCAAGAGGCGCAAAGCCACGGGATTGCCGCGATTTATCAAGAACCGATGGTCTTTCCCGATCTGGATGTGGCCGAGAATATTTTCATCTCGAACCGCGCACAGGGCGCTTTCATGAACTGGAAGCAGATCTATGCCCAAGCCTCTGATCTGATTTCCCAGTTGGGTGTCACCTTGGATGTGCACCGCGCCGCATCGGGCCTGACTTTGGCCGAACAGCAAACCGTGGAAATTGCGCGGGCCTTAAGCCTGAATGTCAAAATCTTGATCATGGATGAACCCACCGCCAGCCTATCTGCGCATGAGGTGGCACGGCTTTTGTCCATCGCGCGCGCGTTAAAGGCCAAGGGGGTTGCGGTGATCTATATCTCGCATCGGCTGGACGAGATTTTCCAGATCGCCGACCGTGTGACGGTCATTCGCGATGGCCAGCATATTTCCACCAAGCCGATTGATCAGGTCACACCCGATGGCATGGTCAAAGACATGGTGGGTCGGGCGATTGATACCTTTGCCGTGAAATCCGCCGCCAATCCGCATGGGGATAGCGTGTTGCGGCTGGAAGGTTTGGGCCGCGCGGGGGTGTTTTCCGACATCACCTTTGATCTGTCAGCCGGAGAGGTTTTGTGCTTTGCAGGCCTTGTGGGGGCGCGGCGCACCGATGTGGCGCTGGCGCTGTTTGGCATATCGCCTGCCACCGAAGGGCGCATTTTGATTGACGGGCAGGCGGTGACGATCACCTCGCCGCAACAGGCCATGGGCCATAAGATCGCCTATGTCTCGGAAGATCGGCGCAAGATGGGGTTGGCGTTAAGCTTGCCGATCTTTGCCAATATCTCGCTGGCGAGTTTGGGTAAGCTGCTGGGGGCCTTTGGCTTGATCGACCGCAAGGCCGAAGCGGCCATGGCCGAGGGGTACCGCAAACAACTGGCGATCAAATCGCCCCATGTCGGGGTTGAGGTTGGCAAGCTTTCTGGCGGCAACCAGCAAAAGGTGATGCTGGCCAAATGGCTGGAAACCAAGCCGCG
>CAXNKP010000143.1:0-6219 GCA_964202815.1 Stagnihabitans sp.
CTCGACACCTGCAGCAAGAGGGAGCGATGGCAAATCGCCCATACCTTCTGCCACGGCTGGCAAAACCACTGCCGTAAAGGCAAGTGCCAAAACCAAACGCACCCGCTGCGGTACCACTTGCTCGCCAAAAGCCGGCATCATAGCCATGACAGCCCCAACCCGCAAAAAGACCAGCGCCGCCACCCAAATCGAGCCTTGCGTGACACCCGCAGCCTGCAGCAATTGCCTGATCAGGTCGTTCATAGCGGCACAACGCCAACGAGGGCTGGGCGGGCGTCGGTTCCGATCTCTTCGTAAGAAAGCACAGTGGCTGTTATTCCCTTGGCCACCATTACAGTGCGCAAAAACCGCCGCCGCAGGGTTGATGTGACCAAGGCGGGAAAGGTTCCTTGTTCGGCCGCTTTGTTCAACTTTTCGGCCAAGCCATTTGCTAGCCTGCTGAATTGGTCTGGCGGCAGGGCCACGTCGCGCTGGCCCCTGTCGCCGTCAATCTGATGCGCTGCAAAGGTCTTTTCCCATTCTGGCGCAAGTTGAATAAGCGGGATCGTCCCATCAGGTCGGCGCAATTCGGCCACAAGTTGGAAGCCCAGTCTGTGTCGGACATGTTCGCAAATCGCTTCTGGCGTGCCAAGGCCTCGCGCCTCGGCCGCAGCCTCTAGGATCAGGGGCAGATTGCGGATCGAAACGCGCTCTTCCAACAGCAAGCGCAAAACAGTCAACAGAGTGTCGATAGGCACCTTGTCGGGCACAAGTTCGTCCAACAAGCGTTTGTTTTGTTCGGCACGGATGGGGTCGGAGGTCTTGGTAAACTCATCCAACAGGCGGCGCAGGCCGCGTAGAGATAAAAGGCGCGCCAGATTGGCCTTGATCACCTCTAGCAAATGGGTGGCCAAGACTTCGGGAGGGGAAATGACCGTCAGTCCTGCAAAGGCGGCTTCTTCCTGCAAGTCGGGCAATATCCATCGGGCGGCAGCGCCGTAAACAGGCTCTTTCACATCGATTCCATCTGGTGCAGAAATGTCTTCGCTTAAAAGCACCAAAGTGCGGTCAGGCATCAGCCTATCGCGCACCTTTTCAACGCTTTGCAGGCGGATCGCATAGGTGCCGGCGGTAAGAGCTGGCGCATCTGTCAAGCGAATTTCGGGAAGGATTACCCCAAATTGTGCAGCGACATGGGTGCGCATATTGGCAATGCGCGCATCCAACCCAGTGGCCGGATCCAGCGCCATGGCGACAAGGTTGGGGGCAAATTCGATGTGTATCTCGTCAAAATCAAGAATATCGCCAATTGGTTTCTTGGTGGGCGTCAGAGCGGACGGTTCCGTTACTGGCTTTTCACCCTCTTGGGCCCAAGACCGCCAAGCCGCCGTGGCCAAAGCCGCAGCACTGAGCATGAAGGGAAAAAAAGGCATGCCCGGTACCACTGAGATCACGGCCATCAACAAAGCTACCGTTCCAAGCGCACCCGGATAGCGCCCCAACTGGGCAAAGAACGACACATCCGTCGCCCCCACAGCCCCGCCCCGCGCCAATAAAAGCGCTGCGCCGACCGAGATGATCACCGCCGGAATCTGGCCCACAAGCCCATCGCCTACGGTCAGAATTGCGTAAGTTTCAAAGGCTTTTGCCATCGGCATCCCGTGCACAAAGACCCCGACGATCAGCCCCATCACGATGTTCAGGCCGGTAATCATCAGACTGGCTACGGCATCACCCTTAACAAATTTTGAAGCACCGTCGAGCGAGCCGAAAAAGTTCGTCTCTGCGAGTTCGCGCTCTCGCCTCAGCTTCGCCTCAGCATGGGTGATGGCACCGGCGGCCATGTCGGCGTCAATGGCTAGTTGCTTGCCGGGCATTCCATCAAGCGCAAAGCGCGCGCCCACCTCTGCCATGCGGCCAGCGCCTTTGGTGATGACGACAAAGTTCACAATCAGAAGTACCAGAAAAATCACAATGCCTAACAAGAGGTTGCCACCCATGATGAAATCGGCAAACCCTTGGATGACATGTCCCGCCGCTGCCGTGCCGGTGTGGCCCTGTCCGATGATAAGTTTGGTCGAGGACACGTTCAACGACAGTCGCAGCATCAAAGAGGCCAAAAGGATCGTGGGAAAGGCCGAAAACTCCAACGGACGTTCGATGAAAAGGGTGACGGTCAGCATCAAAATGGCCAGCGCGAAAGACAAGGCAAGGCCAATATCCAGCACCCACGCGGGTACCGGCAGCACCATCATCAAAATCACACCCGTCAGCGCCAGGGCCAGCATGACCGTGGGTTGAAACAACACCGTTGTTGTAAGTTTTTCGCTGGGCATCACGAGTTGCCGCCGATCAATCGACCACGCGCGGTGGTCAGCGGCACGAGGGATCCATACCCACCTTGTTCCCCGGCTTGTAGCAAGGGAAAGGTGTTTTCCCGTGGTAGAATGATCGGGACCAAAAGCTTTGGGGCTTGCGGGCCATTTAGTACCGCTTTGACCCGGTTCAGATAGCGTTCTGCCAAATCCGGCGTGCGGGAATGATAAGCCGCCACAGCATCGGCCCAATTGCCCTTTTCGGCGTATAGTTCCAGCAGAAATCGTGCTGCGTAATCAGCGTTTTTTTGTGGATCGAACATTGCGTCAAACGTGTCGAAGGCGGCGCCATGATAGCGATAGTTCAATTGGAAACAGCCGCTGTCAAAGGTGCCGGTGCCATTGGTTAGATGCTCCGTTGCTGCGGAAACGGCGTCTTGTTTGGTGGCGTAAAAGCTGCCTTGACCATCCGCATTGATTGTCCAGGGCCAAGGGCCAAAGCCACCTTCCAGACGGCGACCAGATTCGACACGCGTTATTGCCAGCAAGATATCTACGGGCACGCCGGTGGCCTGCGAAGCCTTCTGTGCGGCTAGGTCGCACAGCGGGCCGAGGCTTGGTCCTGCCGTAAGGATTGAAGGCGCCACAAAAAGTGTAAACATGGCCATGGCCAGCAGCACACCTTTCAAGATCGGTTTGATTCGCACGGGTTTCACCCTGTCTGACCTTAGGCATCTCGCCCTGCCATAATCGTAGCCGGCAAACCTTAGCGGATCGTAAGCAACGGGCTATTGTATGGCCGAAACAGGTCGTTTTACTTGATCCAACAGCGCCAGAATGGCATCTCGGGTCGCAACGCTGCGCTCGACCAAGGCTTTGTTCTGCGCAAGTGGACCTTTGGCCGTATCGGGGGCAGGATTGGCCAAGAGGGCTGCGACGGCTTTCCACGGCGCGGGGCCGTCGTCGGCGAGGGCTTGCCAATCACCCGCTTGAAGGATTGATTGCCAATACTCATCCGGCTGGCCTAATTGATTATAAAGATAAGCGGCCTTTTTATCTTGACCCAAAGCCTGATAGGCCTGCGCTTTAACCTGCAAAGCGACTGCCGCGTCGTCAGCGTGCAAAAGATTAATGGCCGCCTGCGCATCACCTTGTGAAAATTTTACCCGTGCCAACAATTCTGGTGGGGTTTCGGGCGAAAGCGTCACCCAAAGGCCAGCCTGATCGAACAGGCCGAGCCCCAGCATCCGGCGAGCGATTTGCGGGGCAAAGGCAATTGACGCCTGGGAAACCGGGTCAGATGAGCCCAAGCTTGCAAGAGTTAAAAAGGCATTGTTCGGAGCCGACTGCACCAGCAAGTGCCACAAAATAGCTTCGACATCAGGCTCGGCTTTTTGAGCCGCAAAGGCCCCATCAAAATCTCCCGAGGCTGCCTTGGCTAAGATCAAGGCGCGCTGAAATCGCTGGGCGTCTGGGCCGCCACGGCGTTCCGTTAGATAGGCTTCTAGCGCTTGGACTTGAGCGAAGGTGGTGGGCTTACCGAGGGGGACTTGCGATTCAATCAAATCCACCAGCGCCTCGGCAGAGCCCGGACCAGAGGACTTGGCAAGATCGCTGATCTGCGCAATCGCCGTTTCAGGATTGCCCAAAAGTCGATCCATTTTGGCCTGCATCATGACAAGCTCAGGACTTTGATCGCCCGGGGCACGCTGGACGGCATGATATATGGCTGTGGCTAGGGTTTGATTGCCGACACTTACGAATTTATCAACCAGATCCGGGCCCAGCAAACGGCGCAGATGCGGCGGCAGAGCAGAAAAAGCGCGCAAGAAGGCGGCTTTCGCCTGAGGGCTCGATGGCGTGGCTTTGGTATCGGCGAGGGAGGCCCAAAGGGCGGCGGCACTTTCGCAATCCTCCATCCCAGCGAAGGCGGGGTAAGGGTCAGGCTCAGCATCTAAAATATGAGCCATGCTACGCCATAGAACTGCATCCGGAAAATCGGGAACAAAGACCCTGATCAGACTGCGCGCTTCTGCACCAAACCCCAGGAAAATCTGAAATCGGATCGCGCGTGTCACTGCGGAGAGATCGGGCGTGTCGAACTCTCCTGACAGGCCCTGTCGCTGAGGGCCCATTTGGGCCGCCACGGACTTCTGGTCACCCCAAGACGAGATGTCTAGCTGATCATCTGCCCAACATTCCCCCCTCTGGACCGTCAAAGGCGCAGAGGGGCCAGCCTTTTGGTTTTGATCTTTCTTCAGATCTGCGCCCATCTGGATTTGCGAAGGTACTGTGGCAGACGGCTTTTCTGCAGCTTCGGTTGGCATGATCATATCAACTACGCCTTGCGACGCACCGCGACTAAGATCTTGGATCAAAGCAAGGCGCAAGGGTTCCAATGTCTGGATTAAGTCTAGGTTGGGCATGCCAAAATTTGTAGTCAAGGGCACATTTGGGATTTGGCCCACTGGGGGCAAGGCTAAGGTAGTCCAATCATAGCTGGCCTTCGGATCATAGTCTTTGGGCGGACCCTTCTTTGGAATTTGCAAGGGCAGTTCAAAAGACGATCCCGCTGGGGCCGCGCCGTCACGCAGGTCAACCACAACCACACCAGGCCGCTGTTCGTAGGGCATGGCGTAACAAGCGCAAGACAGGCTCAGCATCAGATCGCCCGTTGTCGGATCGACATAGGTCGCAGTTAGGCGGGTTTTTCCGATCAAATTAAATACGGTTTTCGTGTCGTACACTGGCGCGTCGGGCTTGATACGCAAGCCATATCCCTGCGGCCCGCGCCCCAATTGCCAATCGACCGGCGTGCCAAACTGGATCACGACCCGCGTAAAGCCTGCGTGTTCGCCCGCAGTGACAACGGCGGGGCCTGCGAAAGCGCGAAAAGACCCCCAAATCAGCGAAAGCAGGACGACGATCCAAAACTTCATGCTGCGGTGTCCAGTTTCAATTGGCGCAGCACCTGCTCTACATCGGCAAAGGTAGGACGCACATGATGTGGCGTGTTTTGACGCCCCACTTCGATACAGACGTTAGGCGGGTGGCGGTGCAAATTGGCAACCAGAACTTCACGGATCAAATGGAAGAAACAATTATCCTCGTTCACCACAGCTTTGATGCGCACAGCCATAGGCCCGATGAAGCCGTAGGAGAGAAAAATCCCCAAGAAAGTACCCACCAAGGCACCGCCGATCATACCGCCGAGGACCTCTGGCGGCTTGTCGATCGAGCCCATTGTCTTGATCATTCCCAAAACAGCCGCGACGATACCAATGGCGGGAATGGCATCAGCCATAGATTGCCATGCATGGCTGCCATGCAGGGCATGAGCGTGGGCTTCTTGCATGCGCTTATCCAGGACCTCCTCCACCTGATGCGGATCATCGTAATTCATCGAGGCTGCCCGCAACGTGTCGCAAATCAATTCAACAACTTCGCCATCTGATTTGATCTTGGGATAGCGACCAAAAATCGTTGACTTCAATGGGTTTTCCACATGTTCCTCCAAGCCAAGTGGATCGTTACGGGCCAGTCGAACCAAATCGAACAGCAATGCCAGCAAGTCGCGGTAATCGGCAGGTTTCCATTTACTGCCTTTAAAAACCTTGCCTAAATCCCTAAGCGCGCCCTTCACGGAAGCCCAATCATTGCTAAGCAGAAAAGAGCCAATCCCTGCCCCACCGATGACGATCATTTCATGTGGTAAAGCCTCTAATATTATCTCCAAGTGGCCACCGGCGGCGGCATATCCGCCAAATACCATAGCAAAAACTGTAACGATCCCTACCAACGCCAACATCAAACACCCCTAAATCTGCTTGCAAGTACCCTTTTGACACGAGCGGGTTAACAAAGGCTGACTCTAGTTTTTCGGCGCAAGTGCGTTGCGCCCAGCCAGCAGCACCGACACTTCGTA
>CAXNKP010000144.1:0-6213 GCA_964202815.1 Stagnihabitans sp.
AACCTTTGACGCGGCGGTCAATTCAATTCCGGGGGTTAGGTCGATGCCTTTGCAAGCCACCTACTTGTCTTGGGTCGATTTCACCCGCACCGGCATGACCGAGGCCGAGTTCACCGCCCGCGTCGCCAAAGTCGCGCGAATCGCAGCAAGCCAAGGATCGGCTTTTGGCAGCGGCGGAGAAACCTGTGTGCGTTTCAACATCGCAATGCCGCATTCCCAAATCGTCGAGGCCGCCTCTCGCTTGACCGAGGCTTTCAAGGACCTGCAGTGACCCGTCACGCCTTGGGCAAAAAGCCCACGGGCAGGGCGGGATCCAGCCAAAAGTCCAACGGGGCCTTGTCGGTCACATGGGTTAGGCGTTTGAACTCGCAAGTGATTTCTCCGGCTTCTGCGGTGGCAGCTACGATCAGGCATTGAAAGACATGCCGGCTGCCATCGTACAAATCCACCAAGCCGCGCAGATGGGGCGTCAACGCCCCGTCCAGCACAAAGCCATCGTGCCAAAAGCGCAACACGGGAAAGACAGCTTCGCCCACCTGAACGCGCAACTTGGATCTGCGCCGATCTTTGGCCTTGCGCGCCAATTCCAGCCCGTCTCTTACGTCTTTCGATAAAAATTCCAACATCTGCCCCTCCATTTCGTACAGTTTGACGGCATCGGGATAAAAGACAAGTTATCTGGCAGGCCCGGTGTTTTTGACTTTTGGCCGTGACTTTGTTGCCACAGCCAAAGCGCCTTTCCCAAGACCCGCATTCTGCGTTAGTCTGACCGTAACCGCTAAAGGAGCACAGGAATGATGCGTGTTTTGGCCCTTCTTGCCCTAGGGGCGCTGGCCACCCCGGCCTCTGCCGCGCCGTGTGGCGGCGATTTTCAAACCTTCTTGCAGGATATGGCCGCCGAGGCCGCTGCCCTTGGCCTGCCCGACAGCGCCATTCACGCTGTGTTGGATGCGGCGCAGATCGACCCTGCCGTCATCAAGGCTGATCGTGCTCAGGGGATTTTTCGCAAGACTTTCATCGATTTTTCCAAGGCGTTGATCTCGAAAAACCGGATCGACAATGCGGCGATCTATGGGCGCAAGTATGACGCGGCCTTTGCGACGGCCGAGCAGAAATTTGGTGTCTCGCGCGGGGTTATTCTGGCCTTCTGGGCCTTTGAAACCGACTTCGGTCAGGTGCAGGGCGATTTTGATACCCGCAACGCCTTGCTGACCCTTGCCCATGATTGCCGCCGCCCCGAAATGTTTCAGCCCCAAGTGATGGCCGCCATCGCCTTAACGGATAAAGGGGATTTCATCCCCGGCCAAACCAAAGGCGCTTGGGCGGGCGAGATTGGCATGGTCCAGATGCTGCCCCGCGACATCTTGGAACGGGGCGAGGATGGCGACGGCGATGGCTTGATCACGCTGGCCACCTCTGCCCCTGATGCCATCGTCTCGGCGGCGCAAATGTTAAAATATTACGGTTGGCGCGCAGACGAGCCTTGGATGCAAGAGGTGCGCGTGCCTCAAACGATGGATTGGTCGCAGTCTGGCCTACAAACCGAATTGCCCAGTGCCGCGTGGCAAGCGATGGGGGTCGCCCCCAAGATAGGGCAACTCGCTCTCTTACCCGCCTCACTCATTCTGCCGCAGGGGCGCAAGGGGCCGGCGTTTTTGGTCTATCCCAATTTCAAGGTTCTGTTTGAATGGAACAAAAGCTTCACCTATGTCACCACCGCCGCCCATTTTGCGGCAAGAATTGAAGGCGCCGCCCCCTATGAGGCAGGCACCCCCGATGCGGGTCTCAACACCGATCAGATGATCGCCTTGCAACAGACGCTTGCCAAACGCGGCTATGAGATGGGCAAGGCTGATGGTGTGCTTGGGGCCGCCACCCGTGCCGCCGTTCAGGCTGAGCAAAAGCGTTTGGGCCTGCCTGCCGATGGCTGGCCCACCCCCGAACTGTTGGATATGCTATGACCCAAGCAACCTTTGGCGCATTGATGGACGCCCTGCCGCATATCCTTGCGGCCCCTAAGGATGACGCGCCAATCCATGGCCTATGTCTGCGCCCAGGCTACGGATTGCGCGCCTTCCCCGCCCGCATCCAAGTTACCCGCGAATTTGGTATCCCGGGGGAACGCTGGGCCACGGCCCCTTGGCTCAAACTTCCAGACGGGTCGCCTGATCCGTGCATCCAAGTCTCGATCCTGCCCTCACGCGTGATGGATCTGGTTTGGCGCGACCGGGACGGCACGCCCCACCCCGGCGATCCAATCGTCGCGGATCTGAACTGTTCCCTCGCCAACTTGCCCGCAGGCACCCTATTGCAAGCGGGCACGGCAGTGCTCAAAGTCTCTGACCATTTCAACGAAGCCTGTGCGAAATGGAAAGTGCGTTACGGTGCAGACGCCCGCGCCTTTATCGACGCCCCCGGCCACCCCGACCTGCGCCTTCGTGGCATTTTGTGTTCGGTCGAGGTAGACGGCGAGATAAGCCTTACAGATTGCCTGAAGGTCCTTAGCCGCCCCTAACCTCTTTCCTATGTGGGCAAATATCCCATTGGATGATGATCGAACAGAAATCCTCCAGTGGAGGATTTGAGCGAAGAACGCCCGGCCTGCGGCTGAGCAGGGGCGTGTGAAACCCCCGCTTTTAGCGCGTCGGCACCGGAACATCGCCGCGGTAATCGTAAAACCCCCGCTGTGTCTTGCGGCCCAGCCAGCCCGCTTCGACATATTTGGTCAAAAGGGGGCAGGGGCGGTATTTGGTATCGGCCAAGCCTTCGTGCAGCACGTTCATAATGGCCAGACAGGTGTCCAACCCGATGAAATCGGCCAGTTCCAGCGGCCCCATCGGATGGTTGGCCCCCAGCTTCAGGCTTTCGTCGATCGACTTGACCGACCCCACGCCCTCATACAGCGTGTAAACCGCCTCGTTGATCATGGGCATCAAGATGCGGTTAACGATAAAGGCGGGAAAATCCTCGGCACTCGCGGCGGTTTTGCCAAGGCGGGCGACGACTTCGTGCAGACTGTCCCATGTGGCCTGGTCGGTGGCAATCCCGCGGATCAGTTCGACCAGTTGCATCACGGGCACGGGGTTCATGAAGTGAAACCCCATGAACTTTTCCGGCCGATCCGTCCGGCTGGCCAACCGCGTGATCGAAATAGACGAGGTGTTCGACGTCAAGATCGTCCCTGCTGCCAGATGTGGCACCAAGGCCTTAAAGATCGCG
Source organism: Stagnihabitans sp. (assembly GCA_964202815.1). Classification (GTDB taxonomy): domain Bacteria; phylum Pseudomonadota; class Alphaproteobacteria; order Rhodobacterales; family Rhodobacteraceae; genus Stagnihabitans. The sequence goes on from CAXNKP010000144.1 coordinate 3,220, forward strand.
TCTTTCACACTTTCCTTTTCGGTCGCAGCCTCGATGATCAAATCGCAAGGCCCCAGATCGGCAATCGCCAAAGATGTCTTAATCCGCGCCATGGCGTCCGCCTTGGCCTCGGCCGTCACCTTGCCGCGTGCCACTTGGCGTTCGATGTTGCGGTCAATCGTGACCAAAGCCTTACTCAAACTCTCAGCACTCACGTCATTCATCAGCACATCATAGCCCGCTAGGGCAAAGACATGCGCAATCCCGTTGCCCATCTGCCCTGCACCCACGATTCCGACTGTTTGAATGGCCACCTGACGCCCCCTTCTAGCTGACGACCACCCTATCCCCGCCGCGCGGTAGCAGCAAGGCCGCCGCAGCGCAGCACGGCACCCCCCCTTTCATACTTGCGCAAATATCCCGGGGTGCGGGGCTGGCCCCGCTTCTACCCTTCGCTTTTTGTGCGACGCATACTATGTCTTGGCGCAATCAAAGGAACAAACCCATGCTTTTGCGCGATCCGCTCTTCCTGCTTGCCACCGCCGTCTGCCTTGTCGTTCTGGTCATCTTGCTGATCGGCATCGGCACCTTTGGCAAAGGGGGCGAGTTTAACCGTAAATATGCCAATAAACTGATGCAGTTGCGCATTCTGGCCCAAGGTCTGGCCGTTGTGGTGATTGTGCTTTTTGCTTGGGCCCGCTCGAAAGGAATGCCGTGATGGTGGTTTTATCCAAGATTTACACCCGCACCGGTGATACGGGGCAAACAGCCCTTGGCAATGGCGACCGCGTGCCCAAGTTTGATCTGCGCGTGGCGGCTTACGGCACGGTCGATGAAACCAACGCCACCTTAGGCATGGCGCGGCTAAATGGCGGCGCTTTGGATGACAGTTTGGCGCGGATCTCAAACGATCTTTTCGATCTGGGTGCAGACCTGTGCACGCCCGACATCGAAAACGACGCGACCGCCCCTTATCCGCGCCTGCGCATCATCGCGGCCCAAGTTGATCGGCTAGAGGCCGAGATTGACGCGATGAACACAAACCTTACCCCCCTGCGCAGTTTCATCCTGCCCGGCGGCACCCCTCTTGCCGCCCACCTGCACCTGTGCCGCACCACCTGTCGGCGGGCCGAGCGGTTGACGGTGGAACTCGCCGCCCATGAACCGGTGAACCCCGAGGCGATCAAATACCTTAACCGCCTGTCGGATTGGTTCTTTGTGGCGGGCCGGATTGCCAACGACAACGGCGCGCAAGATGTGCTGTGGGTTCCGGGCCTGACGCGGGGCTGAATATCTGCGGGTGGCAACCTTAAGGCTATGCCGCCCATGATTCTTTGCAAGCACCGCCCTATGGCGTCTGTGCGACAAACCCTGTCGATTTTGGCCTTTTGTGACAAGCCAAGACCGATTAAACACCGAACAGAGAGCTTGCCTCGGCCATCTGGCCCCCTACTGGAGTGATGCGCGATGAAGGTCCTTGTGCCTGTCAAACGTGTGATCGATTACAACGTGAAGGTTCGCGTCAAGGCGGACGGGTCCGGTGTCGATCTGGCGAACGTAAAAATGTCGATGAACCCCTTTGACGAAATCGCCGTCGAAGAGGCGATCCGCCTGAAAGAAAAAGGCATCGCGACCGAGGTGATCGTTGTCTCGATTGGTGTGAAGCAAGCGCAAGAAACCCTGCGCACCGCTTTGGCCATGGGCGCGGACCGCGCGATCTTGATCGAAGCCACAGCCGATGTGCAAACCGATATCGAACCCTTGGCCGTTGCCAAACTGCTGGCCGCTGTGGTGGCTGAAGAATCCCCCGGCTTGGTGCTGTGTGGCAAACAAGCGATTGACAATGATATGAACGCCACGGGCCAAATGCTGTCGGCCCTTCTTGGCTGGTCGCAGGGCACGTTCATTTCCGAACTGGTTGTGGCCGACGGCAAAGCCACCGTGACGCGCGAAGTGGATGGCGGTCTGCAAAGCATCGCAGTGACCCTGCCTGCCGTGCTGACGGTGGACCTGCGCCTGAACGACCCGCGCTATGCCAGCCTGCCCAATATCATGAAGGCCAAGGCCAAGCCCATGGCGCTGAAAACGCCGGCGGATTACGGCGTAGATGTCTCCCCCCGCCTGAGCGTGCTGAAAACTGTCGAACCCGCAGGCCGCAAGGCAGGCGTCAAGGTGGGTTCGGTGGCCGAATTGATTGCAAAACTTAAAGACGAAGCAGGGGTGATTTAAGATGGCCGTTCTTTTGATTGCAGATGTGAATGACGGCGCTTTGGCCACCGATCAGGTCGCCAAGGCGCTTGCCGCTTTGACCACTTTGGGCGAAGTGCATGTTCTGGTCGCAGGCACGGGCGGTGATGCCGCAGCGGCTGAGGCTGCGACGCTTGCGGGCGTCTCTAAGGTTCTTTTCGCCGATGACCATGCCTATTGCCACGGCATGGCCGAAGCCACCGCCGCTTTGGTGGTTGGGCTGGCGGGTGGCTATAGCCACATCTGTGGGGCTGCGACCGCTGCCAACAAGAACGTGCTGCCGCGCGTTGCGGCACTTTTGGACGTGATGGTCTTATCTGACGTGACCGCCGTGATCGACGCCGACACATTCGAACGCCCGATCTATGCCGGAAACGCGGTGCAAACCGTCAAATCTTCCGACGGTAAAAAGGTTTTCTCGGTGCGCACCGCGGGCTTTACCGCCGTGGGCACAGGTGGTTCTGCCGCTGTCGAGAAAATCGGCGGGCCGGGGGCCAATGCCCTGTCGGCTTGGGTTGAAGACCGTGTGGCGACCTCGGATCGTCCGGAACTGACCTCTGCTGGCATCGTGGTGTCTGGTGGGCGCGGCGTTGGGTCGAAGCAAAGCTTCGATATGATCGAAAAGCTGGCTGCCAAGTTGAACGGCGCTGGGGGGGCATCGCGCGCCGCCGTGGATTCGGGCTATGCGCCCAACGATTGGCAAGTGGGGCAGACGGGCAAGGTTGTGGCTCCCAAGCTTTATGTGGCAGTCGGGATTTCGGGCGCCAT
>CAXNKP010000145.1:0-6211 GCA_964202815.1 Stagnihabitans sp.
CCATTGAGTTGGCGGAGCTTTTCCTGAGCCTTCAGCGCGGGTTGGTCGTAGACGGGGTGGTGGAAGGTGCGGACCTGATGGATCAGCCGCTCGTCAATCTGGCGGGTGGGGTTAAGCGTGACAAAGAGCGGATCATCTTTTGGGATCGGTTGCAACGAGTTCATCCAATAGGTCAAATCGATCCGCTCCGGTCGCGGGCCTGCGGGTTCGGCATAGTTCCAAGAGGCCCAGACGCGGCGGGATTTCGGCATTTGGGCGGGGTCTGCATGCAAGATTGCCTGATTGGCCTGATAGCGAATGGCAGAGAGCGCCGCAGTCTCGACCGGGGACGCATCGGCCAGAAGGCGCAGCGTGTCGTCGGAATGGGTAGCAAAGACCACGTCATCAAAGGCCTCCCACTCGCCGCCCACCGCACGCACCACAACACCGCTGGGCGTGCGACGGACGCCCGCGATGGGGGTAGAGAGGCGCATGTGCACCCCATGGCGCACCAAATCTGCACCGAGCCTGCGGACATATTCGACCGAGCCGCCCTGAACGGTGAACCATGGGTGATGCTTCCAAACGCCCATCAGCCCGTGGTTCTTGAAAAATCGGACCAGCGCCTCGGCCGGGAAATCAAGCATGCCGGCCGAAGGTGTCGACCAGATGGCCCCGGTAAAGGGCGAGATATAGTGATCGCGAAAGGCATCCGACATGCGCATCGTCGCCAACAAGTCACGCAGGGTCATGCCTGGGGTCAAGACGCGGTCGGCATGGCGGTGAAAGCGCAAGATATCGGTCAGCATCCGCAGGTAGCGCGGATTGACCAGATTGCACCTTTGGGCAAAGAGCGAGTCCAGATTGCGCAGGCCATATTCCAGCGCCCCGCCCTGGATCGAGCAAGCAAAGCTCATGTTGCTGGGGGCGAGGGGGACACCCAGTGTCTCAAACAAAGCGGTCAGGCGGGGGTAGTTGATCTTGTTGAAGACGATGAACCCCATGTCGACCGGTTGATCACCCCGCTTCCCCGCCATCACAGTCAGAGCATGACCGCCCAAAAGCGCCGCCCCCTCAAAGAGGACAACAGTATGATCGGAGGCCAAAAGGTGTGCCGCAGCCATGCCTGAGATTCCAGCCCCGATCACGGCGATGCGGCGGGCGGGTGCTGATGACGTTTCAAACGGCATGACGGCTCCACTAAAATTTCCTAACAGGTACGCACTTAGCACGGCTCTGGATCAGTAGTTGGGCATTTTGGCGCCAGTGATCCAGTCCCTTTGCTGCTGCGTAACAGGTTTTATGATGATGACATCCTCTCTTTTGATATTTGCCGGTGGACGTGCTGTTGTGGGTCCCTATGGTGCGCACAAGGCCGTGGTTGCGCGGGCAATGGGAAGCAGGAGGGTTGCATTGGACGAGACAGACTGGTCAGCCCTGATGCTGGCCGTGCGCGACGGGCGTGACAGGGCGGCCTTTTCGGCCCTGTTTGGCCACTTCGCGCCGAGGCTGAAATCTTATCTGATGAAATCGGGGGCCTCGGCCGCCAAGGCGGAAGACTGCGTGCAAGATGTCATGGCCACCGTCTGGCACAAGGCCGCGCAGTTCGACCCGTCGCGGGCGGCCGTTTCAACGTGGATCTATACGATCGCGCGCAACCGAATGATCGACATCTTGCGCCGCGAGCGTCGCCCGGAACCAGAGGCAATGCCTTGGGACCACGAATCCGAGCCCGATCAAGCAGATGTATACGCCGCGGCCGAAGAAAGCCGCCAGTTGAGCACGGCCCTGGCAGAATTGCCGGAAAAGCAACGCAACCTGATCCAGCGCGCTTTTTACGCGGATCTGTCGCATTCGGAAATAGCCCAAGAAACTGGCCTGCCCTTGGGCACGATAAAGTCGCGCATCCGTCTGGCTCTTGACCGGTTGCGTGCCAAAATGACGGAAAGCTGATCTGATGACACCGCAAAACGCGATCCGCCACCACCTGAATGAGGCCCTGTTGATGGGCTATGCCGCAGGCCATCTGAGCGAGGCCTTCAGTCTGGTGGTGGCCACCCATATCACCCTGTGCGACGACTGCCGCGCCCGGCTGGAAAGCCTTGAGGCGCTGGGGGGCTGTTTGATCGAGAGCGAGGAGGAGACCCCGGTCAACCTTGACGCCTTGGCACGCATGATGGCGCGTCTGGACGTGCCCGTGGTATCGGCCCCGCCGATACTGCGCCCGAAGACAAGCCTGCCCGCGCCGGTTGCGGCCTATGTGGGCGGCGATCTGGAGGCGGTGGAGTGGCGGTCTTTGGGCATGGGCGTGCGGCAGGCGATCTTGCCCACGGGCGCGCAAGCCACGGTACGTCTTTTGCATATTCCGGCAGGCCAAGCCGTACCCGACCACGGCCACCGCGGCACCGAACTGACGCTGGTCTTGCGCGGTGCCTTTCGCGATGCGACCGACCGCTTTGGGCCAGGGGATCTGGAGATTGCGGACGAAGATTTGTCGCACAAGCCCGTGGCAGAATCGGGCGCGGACTGCATTTGTCTGGCTGCAACCGATGCGCCTTTGCGATTTGTGGGATTTATTCCGCGCCTGTTGCAACCTTTGTTCCGCATCTAGGCAGCGGCCCGGAAAAATCAGGGGCAGACCCTTGCACCCCCGCAGTATTTTTGCCGAAATGACCAGACAAGGCGGTTGGGTGCCTAGACAACCACGATTCCGCTATGTTTGGCTTTGAACTCGGGCTCGACATGGATGGTGACGACGCAGCCTTCGACAATTTTCTTCAGGCCAGCCTCGACCCGATCGCACAAATCATGGGCTTGCGAGACAGAAAGCGCGCCCGGAACCACCAAGTGAAACTCGATAAAGGTGGCAGCCCCTGCGGTGCGCGTGCGCAGGTCATGCGCCTCAACCGCACCCACGGCTTCGGTGGCGATGATGCGGCGCACTTCGGTAAGGACATCATCAGACAGGGATTCATCTAGCAGGCCTGAGAGGCTGTCGTGAATGACACGCCAACCGGACCAAAGGATGTTAACGGCCACAAAAGCGGCCAAGGCAGGATCAAGCCAATACCAGCCCGTCTCGATCGCCAAAAGCACGCCCAGAGTCACCACGACCGAAGAGACCACATCCAGATACAAATGCTTGCCATCCGCCACCAAAGCCGGAGAGCGGGCGCGTCGGCCATTATGGATCAAGATCCATGCCCAAACCGCATTCAAAACCGAGGCCAGCGCGTTGACGAGCAGACCTTGCAGGGGAGCGTGCAGCACTTGCGGATTGGTCCACCCCCCCCAAGCCTGATGCAAAATGGCCAAGGCGGCCACGATGATCATCACGCCTTCCAGAATGGCCGAGAACAATTCCGCCTTGTGGTGCCCATAGGGGTGGTTGGCATCAGCGGGCAATGCTGCGACCCGGATGGCCACAAGGGCCGCAATGGCCGTCACCACATTGACAGTGTTTTCCAGCGCATCCGACAGCAAAGCGACCGAACCTGTCATGGCCCAAGCTAAAAGCTTCAAGCCCAAAACCGCAATGCCCAGCACGATACTGCCGATCCCGAGTTTGACGACTTTGGTCATGGATGGCCTTTGGACAGAAGGGTGCAGGGAGCGCCCCATAGCAACCTCTGCCCCTTGGGGCAAGCACCTTGGCCAGCGCCACACCCGCCCCAAAATAGCTGCTCTTTACTTTCCGCTTGAAACGCGGCGCATTCGGGCGCATATCGCGCCCCGAACCTGCAATCCATTTGGACGCGGGTTAACCCTATTTGGAGAGACCATGGCCAAGGAAGAGCTTCTCGAATTCCCCGGTGTCGTGAAAGAACTCTTGCCCAATGCGACATTCAAGGTTGAGCTCGAAAATGGCCATGAATTGATCGCAGTGATGGCAGGCAAGATGCGCAAAAACCGCATCCGTGTTCTGGCAGGCGACAAGGTGCAGGTGGAAATGACCCCCTACGACCTGTCAAAAGGCCGCATCAACTATCGTTTCAAGTGACAGCGTGCTGACCAGTTTGCAGGCCGCAAGGCTGGGCGTGGTGAGGCTTATCTTAGGATCGGCCAGCCCGCGGCGCAAGGAATTATTGGCGCAACTGGGTGTTGTGCCTGATGCCATAATGCCCCCTGATATCAATGAAGACCCCAAAAAGGGCGAACTGCCCCTGCCCTATTGCATGCGTATTGCGCGGGAAAAGGCGCTTGCCGTCGCCGCTGGTCCCGATGATCTGGTTCTTTGCGCCGATACCACCGTGGCCTTGGGCCGCCGCATCTTGGGCAAGCCTGCCGATGCGGGGCAAGCAGCCGCCTTCCTGACGGCCTTGGGCGGGCGGCGGCATCAGGTGATCACCGCTGTGGCCTTGCGGCTGGGGGGGCGGGTGTGGGAACGCCAAAGCATTTCCGCTGTGAAGATGAAACGCCTGTCAGATGCCGAGTTGAACGCCTATCTGGCGGGCGGCGAGTGGCAGGGCAAGGCGGGTGGCTATGCGATACAAGGCGCCGCCGGCGCCTTTATTCCTTGGATCTCGGGCAGTTTCACCGGCATCGTCGGCCTGCCTTTGGCCGAAACCGCGGCCTTGCTACAGGCTGCCGGCTATCCGCTGTGGAGGGTTGCATGAAAGGTCGCGTGGTCGCTTTGGACGAGATCGCGGGCCGCAAGGCCGCAGCCCTGATTGTGGACGGTGTGCTGCAAGAAGTGCTGATCGACCCGGCTGATGATACGCCCCTGACGGGGGCCATCTACCGCGCCGTGGGCGACCGCCCGATGAAGGGCATGGGGGGGATGTTTGTCAAACTTCCCGGCGGCGAGACCGGCTTTTTGCGCCAGACCGACGGAATAGCCCCCGGCCAACGCCTTCTGGTGCAAGTTACGGGCCCTGCCGAGCCGGGCAAGGCGCTGCCAGTGACCACGCGGCTGCTTTTCAAGGGCAAGCTGGCGATTGTTACACCGGGCGCTCCGGGCCTGAACATTTCGCGCCGGATCAAGGATGAGGCGGCACGCGACGATCTGCAGCGCTTGGCCGAAGCGGCCATGGCGGGGGCCAATGCGCAATGGGGGCTGATCGTTCGATCAGCCGCCGAAGGGGCCGAGGCGGAGGAGATCACCGCCGAAATAAGCGAGCTGCGTGCGATCTGCGCCGCCGTGATGGGCGACCTCGACGGAGGCCCAGAATTGCTGCTGGAAGGGGCCAGCGCCCAAGACACCGCGTGGCGCGATTGGAGCGACCCTGAGCCCGACGAGATCACTGAAGGCAGCTTTGCCGACCTTGGCGTGCTTGAAATGATCGACGCGCTGCGCAGCCCAAGGGTCGATTTCGACAATGGCGGCCATATGATGATGGAACCAACCCGCGCCTTGGTGGCGGTGGATGTGAACACCGGGCCAGATACGTCTCCGGCGGCCAGCCTCAAAACCAATATCGCCGCCGCCCGCGACTTGCCGCGCCAGTTGCGACTGCGTGGATTGGGCGGTCAAGTGGTGGTCGATTTCGCGCCCATGCCCAAGAAAGACCGCGCGATCCTGGATCAGGTGATCAAGGCCGCGTTCAAGGCTGAAGGGGGAGAGACGAACCTTGCCGGCTGGACCGTGCTGGGGCTATACGAGATGACCCGCAAACGCGACCGTCTGCCCTTGGCAAGCCTGCTGACGTGACTTGCCCCATCTGCGCCAAAGACAGCGCCCAGCGTTACCACCCTTTCTGTTCGCGCCGGTGTTCGGATGTGGATTTAGGACGCTGGCTGACGGGGTCTTATGTGGTACCCGCGCGCGAGGGCGAAGAGGGTATTGCGCCAGACACCGCCGCCGAAAACCCACCCCGCCCGCAATAGCGCCCGACCGCCGCTCACTTTTCTTGAAAACCCCTCTGGACAGCCCCAATCCCCTGACGTATCAACCTGATATCCTGATGACGTCCTGTGGCGTTTTGATAAGGGCCCAGATAGCTCAGTCGGTAGAGCAGCGGATTGAAAATCCGCGTGTCGCTGGTTCGATTCCGGCTCTGGGCACCATTTAACTCACTGAAATCTTTATAATATGCAGAAAAGCTCAGCTTAATTGCTGCCCTTAATGCTTGCCGCGGAGTGCCACGGTGCGGATATGATTCCAGTATGGCAAATGCATGCCGAACACTGCGTGCAGATACAGATTTCAAACAGATTTTGCGGTGGTGACGATGAGATTTGGCATCTCATCGCCGTGTTCCCCGTCGAATGCACGCACCAACAGATCGCCAAC
>CAXNKP010000146.1:0-6195 GCA_964202815.1 Stagnihabitans sp.
ATCACCGGCCAAATGCTCTATATTGATGGCGGCATTCTTGCCAACCAGATGACATGGGGAGTTGGACTTGAGCATCGATAGTTTGGATCTTGCACCACGGCACCTTCGGTTGCGGGACATTTTGTTCCGCCGGTGGAAGACCAATGGCGTCAAAAGCGGTGATAAGATCGAATCTCAGAACGAGATCGTCAAATTATACGAATTCTCGCTGATCACTGTGATCAAGACGCTCAAGGATCTTGAATCGGAAGGCATTATCCTGCGTCAGGTTGGCAAGGGTTCGTTTCTGCTAAGGACACCTTGGACAGCAGCGCATCACCGGATTGGCTTTTTCTACAACCGTGACATCGTCGGCGGTGGTATCTTTAACAACGACTTCTACACCAAGCTGGTGGTCGCCTTCGAAAAGGGCGTCGTTTCGGACGGGCACGAGTTTATTCTGGGCAGTTTTACGCAAAACAGCATGCCGATCCGCCCGTGGGACGCGCTGGACGTTGTGGTTCTGACAGGCATCACAAATGAGACCAAGCTTGACAAGCTGGTCAACACCTCCAGCCAAGTGGTGATCATGGACCTCGCACTTGAGGGATTGCCCTACCACGCCTACCGGATCGATTTTGAACCCGCGTTCGAGCAGATGTTCAAGACCTATGGTGGCACGAAGCACAAATACCTCTACCTCGACTCTTTGATCGCCTCGAGCGAGCATGGCTTGCGCCTCGCCGCCTTCAAACGCGCCTGTTCGGCCAGCAAAACGCCCCAGGAATTGCGCGTCATTGCCGTTGACCAAGAGGCGGGCGTCGACACGACCGAGTTGGAAGCGGTGCTTGCCGACTACGAACCCGATTTTGTGTGCGGCCATATCCACCACACTTGGCTTCCGATGGTCTCGGCAAACGCGCAAGCCTATCCCTACACGCTCGACACCGAGCGCCCGAGTTTTCATGTCAAGTCGTCGGAGTGGATGCAGCAGGTGCTAACAGATATCTACGCTAACCTCGAGAACCGGATCCCCGGCCCCAAAATCTTTAACTTTCCCGCCGCCTTCCGGCCCTGAAGGATGTATCAATGACCCATCTCAAGATCATCGACGCAGGCGCGCGGTCGCACCTGCCCTTTAGCCCCGCAATCATCGCCGGTGATTTCATGTATGTTTCGGGGCAGGCCTCGGTCGACGCCGAGACCGGAAGGATCATTGCTGAGAGTTTTGAGGCCGAAATGCGCCGTTCCATAGCCAACCTGCGCGCGATCCTAGAGGCTGGGGGCCTCAGCCTGGACCATGTGATAAATGTCCGCTCTTATGTGGCGAGCCAAGACGATCTGGCACTCTACAACCATATCTATCCCGAATATTTCGCCCAGCCAGCCCCCACGCGCAGCACCATCGTGGGCGTATTGGGAACCATGCTGAAATTCGAGCTTGACTGTGTTGCCTACCGTCGTGCGACACGGCAACAGGCCACGTGATCAAAAGAAGGTCAGTACCCCGTCTACGACATCGTAGCTGTCATTGACGATCGGGATAAACCGCCATTTATCAAAGGCGGTGCAGGGATGCGAGATGCCGCAGGCGACCATATCACCCACCTGCCAGTCGGCGTCGGCCCCCAAGCGGACATAGGCGTGCTGGTCGTTGGTGGCGATCACCACGCTGCTGCCCACGGCCAGAAACCCTGTCCCCGGCCTGTAGCGGCTTGTTGGCACGGGTAGGCCAGCGTCATAGGGAACATCGCGCTTGCCCATGCTTAGAAAGGCCAGACCAGATTCTGGCATGGATTGCACATAGGCCCAAATCTCGAGGGCGGGCTTAAGATTGGATGGGTGGTGCCCGTGCCGGTGCTTATCCGCCTTGGCGGCGTCTTGTGCGGCATTGTAGCTGCCGGAATCATGGGTAACATAGCAACCACTGCGCAAAAGCACCCGTACCGGTACGTCCAGACGAAGCGTCTTGAACCGCTCGGCAACGATGTCGAAATAGCTTGACCCCCCACCCGACAGGATGAATTCGTCAAGGCCGCGATAAAGCGACGCGGGCAAGTTGCGCGCCACCTCGACCACGAAAGCCGCGAAATGATCCACGGGCGCGGTTGTTTTGTCGAGACCGGGAAGCACCCCCTCAAAGGCTGCCACACCGGCAAAGTGGAACAGGGTCGGATCGGCCGCAGCGATTGCCGTGGCCAGCGCTGCCGCGTCCTCCAAGGTCCGCAGTCCAGTGCGGCCGCCCATAGCCCCCACTTCCATCAGCAGCTTGATCGGATGGTCAAGCTTTCCAAGATGCGCGGCCATGTTGCGAAGTTGCGCTAGGGAGTCGACGAAGCAATAGAAATCGAATGCGGGGTCAGCGTTGATTTCGGCGGCGATGGTTTGCAAGTGCGCCTTTCCCAGCAGTTGGTTGGCCATAACGATGCGTTGGACGCCATAAGCCCGCATCACCTGCACCTGATTGACCGTTGCCGCCGTCATCCCCCAAGCCCCGAGGCTAAGCTGTTCGGCAAAGATCTGGGGGCTCATCGTGGTTTTGCCATGCGGGGCAAGGGATAGGTCGTTGGCCACCAAATAGGTGCCAAACACCTCGGCGTTATGGTCAAGAGCCGAGCGTTTCAGCACCATCAGCGGCAAGGGCATATCCTCACGCAGAACATTCCAGCCCTGCTGTGCGATGTCGCCCAAGGCAAAAGGCTGGGCGGTTCCCGGGATGCCCTTTGTCCTGCGGTCAAGGAGTGTTGCCTTGATATCGTTCAGGGTCATCCCAGTGCCTTGTCAAAGGCTGCCATAGACTCGTCTGCATAGACAGCCAACGCCACGACATCGGCCCCGACAGAAAGAAGATTGTAGCCCATATCGACATATTCGCCGATCAGCTCGCGGTTGCTGACGGTGGCTGCGATCTTGCCATGTTTGCGCGCAACCTCGGCCACGCGCCGACGCGCGGCCTTGACGTCGGGGTGCTGGATCTGGCCGGGGATGCCGCTTGCCACCGAAAAATCTCCGGGCCCAAAGAACAGGCAGTCGACGCCGTCGATCTCGGCTATGGCGTCCAGGTGGGCCATAGCTTCGGGATCTTCGATCTGGTAGCAGGCAAAACGCTCGCGGTTGGCGGTTTGCAGATAGTCGGTGAAGCCTACGCGGGTGAACTGGGCGTCATTGTTGCCCCCGTCTACAGCCCGACGGCCCAAGGGCGCAAATTTGGTGATGTCGCGCACACGGCGGGCGTCAGCAGCGTCCAGCACATGCGGCACGATCAGCCCTGTGGCATCCATTTCATAGCCGCGAATATAGTCGCTGTAGCTGCCACGCGACACCCGCAAAAGCGTGTCGACATCGTACAGCTTGGCGGCACGGATCTGGTTCTCGATATCCTCCCAGCCGGCCGAGGTATGCTCTTGGCAAAGCCAAAGCGCGTCGGGCTGTGCTGCGGCGAAAATCTCGGCGATCTTGGGATCAGAGATGTTCAGCTTCAGCACCCGTGCGACCTTGCCCTCGCGGATGGTGCGTAGCACGCGGCTGGGGCGCATGCGGAACTGGGTCGGTGGTGCCGCTTCATAGGGCTGATTTTCGGCCAAGGCGATCTCCTGTTGACTGCGCTATTTGGCGGTGTAGCCGCCATCGATGGGAATATTGGTGCCGGTGACATAGGCCGAGGCGTCCGAGGCCAGAAACACGATCACCCCCTTCAGGTCGGTGTCGTTGGCCATACGGCCCAGCTGCGTACGATCGGAATAGGCTTTGACGAAAGGCGCTGGCTGGTGGCTGAACAGACCACCCGGTGAAAGGCAATTCACCCGCACATTGTCAGCCCCCAGAATGCTGGCCGCCCAGCGCGTGAAATTGATCATCCCGCCCTTTTCGTAGTGATAGATGGGCGAGGGATTGGGGGTCATGTCGGTGCCGTCGTAATTGGCCATCTCGATTCCAACCATGCCCATCATCGAGCCGATGTTGATGACCGAGCCTGCCTTTTGCTGGCGCATCGTCTGGCCAAAAAGGTGGGTGATTTTGAACAGGGCCGAGGCGTTGACGCGCAGACTTTTGTCAAAGGCTTCCAGATCATGCGCCCAGCCGCTGAGGGCCGAGCGGGTCACGGCGTTGTTGACAAGCACATCGCACCGCCCGGCCCGCGCGATGACGGTCTGATGCAATGCTTCGATGGATTCGTCTGACGACAGATCAAGCGACAGCGCTGTGACATCAAAACCGCGCGAACGTTCTTCGGCTGCGACTGCCTCTAGCTTGGCCACATCGCGCGCGGCGATAAACGTCCGCGCCCCAGCCTCGGCCAAGGCGGCAACGATCTGGCGGCCGTAAAGGCCCGCGCCACCGGTCACCAAAGCCACCTTGCCGACCAGTGAAAAGCTTTCCATCACTCCCATGGCCCTACTCCACCTCGCTTAGCAGCACTTTGCGGCCGCCCTGTTCACGGCTTTCAATGCCCGCGATCACCAGTCGCATCAGTTCGTGGGTCTCAGCCCAAGGCACCGGCGGTTCACCGCTGCGCAAGTAATTCACAAAGCCCACCAGTTGCGTCTTGAACGCATGGTAAGTGTCCATGAATTTTATCTGCACACCACCTGAGGTGCCAGCCAGTGTCAGCATGCCAAACCCGCCGCTCATGTCCTTGGTCACCTGCACTAGAACATCAATGCCGTCGCGGTGCCGCAGATGGACGATGTTGCTGGTCTCGTCCCCGATGTTTTGCACCCAAACATAGCCGGGGCCGGTGATCGGATAGACCGACTCCAAGGCGTGGATGCCGTAAGCTTCCCAAGATTTGGCCATGGTTGCCCCGATGTGACGAAGCTTGCCAAGGGCGTGCGTTGAGCGGTGATAGGGGACAAGTTCTTTGGCAAAGCGCATGCAAGATGAACTGATCAGCGGCTTGCCCTCGGCCACCCATTTCGAAAACTGCGCCAAATCGGCGCGGTTGTCACACAGCGGTTTGTCGATAAAGACCGGGATGCCGGCCTCGATGAAGGGGCGGGCGCGGGCGACATGCTCGAACCCCTTGTCGGTTGCGATCAACACGGCGTCGACCTTGCCAATCACATCCTCGGGCCGTTCGGCGATGTTGGGGATCAGCGCCACTTTCGCCACATCCACCGCATCGGCGGGATTGTCGGTCCAGACATGGGTGACCTTTGCGCCCGCAATGCCCAGTGTGCTGGTCGGTTGTTTGACGATATAGTCCCTAATGCCCGGATAGGGGCAGGCGTTGAGCGCGTCGGGATCATAGCCGCCGTTGACAATGATGCTCCACGAATAGGGGTGGCCGTTGCCCTCCACCATCCCCAGCATGGCGAGGCGGATCTGGTCTTTCTGGATAGGAAAATCGATCATATCTGGTCCTTACCAAGCGGTCCAACCGCCATCGACGTTGAGGCATTGGCCCGTGACGTAACTTGCGGCGTCGCTCAACAAGAAGGCCGTTGGTCCTGCCATCTCTGCCTGCCGACCGATGCGGCCAAGCATGGCAGACCGGGCGAGGTTGCCCATGAATTCGGCCGAATCCTCCTGTGTCGACGGGTGCGGATAGGGCCCGGGTGCCAAGGCGTTGACGCGAATGTTGCTTGGCCCGAAGTGTCCGGCCATATAGCGGGCCATCTGCACGATCCCCGCCTTGCCCGCGCCGTATTCGATGGGATTGGGGGCCATGCCGTCGGGATAATTGGCCGGATTGGGCGCCACGACTCCGTACATCGAGGCATAAAGCACTATGCTGCCGCCACCCTGCATGTGCCTGGCCGCCTGCCGCGCCAGAAGGAAGGTGCCGGTGAGGTTAAGTCGGTTGGCACGGTCAAAATCGGCTGCGGTCAAATCGTCGAACCGCTTGCCGGTCGTGCCGTAGGTCGCATTCACCAATCCCCACAGCGTGCCAAAGCGGTCAGCGGCTGCCTTGACGCAGCCAAGAACCGACATCTCGTCGCCGATGTCGAGTTCAACCGTCATCACAGCGCCGCCCTGCGCGCCAATTGCCTCTTTGGCGGCGGCCATGCGGGCCGCGTCGATGTCAGCGATCACGATATTTGCGCCCAGTTGCGCCAAAAGCTTGCAGCAGGGCAGGCCAAGATACCCAGCACCGCCTGCAAACAGTATGGTCCTGCCGCTAAGATCAAAGGGTTTCATAGGCCGATAATCCTCTTTTCAAGCCACGATTGCTTGGCGGCCAGCGCGACGCGCAGATTGTCGCGCGCCTCATCC
>CAXNKP010000147.1:0-6145 GCA_964202815.1 Stagnihabitans sp.
CGCACGGCCATCACCTCTTGGCGGGTCGCTTCCCACGCGTTAGAGCGTTTGAAAGTTGGCTCTTCGTAGCGCGGCTCGCCGGGTAGGGCGTAGTAATTGGGCACTTCCAGCCCGTATTGCTGGCCCCAGACGGCGTTCATCTTGTCGAACACTTCGTACATCGGCGTGGTGCGGAAGGGGCGGGCGGCGGGGCGTTCTTCGTTCGGGTAGCCGACCGAAAAGCGCATCGGATAATTTTCGATCACCTTGGGCACGGTATAGCCGGGGCTTGTCCAATTGCCAAAGCGCGCCACGTCAAAGCCGCGGGGATCACGTTCCACCTCGCCGTGGATCATCCACTGCGCCAGCGCCAGACCCATGCCGCCGCCTTGGCTAAAGCCCGCCATCACAGCGCAGGCCGACCAATAGTTGCGCAGCCCCGGCACCGGGCCAATCAGCGGGTTGCCATCGGGGGCAAAGGTAAAGGGCCCGTGGATCACCCGCTTGACGCCCGACCGTTCCAGCACCGGAATGCGGCGATAGGCGAAGTTGACGGAATCTTCGATTTTGTCGAATTGCTCGTTCAAGAGTTCATGGCCAAAGTTCCATGGGGTGCCATCAACTGACCACGGCTCGCACGGCTTTTCGTAAAAGCCGATGCACATGCCGCGGCCCTCTTGGCGCAGGTAGAACTCTCCGCCCGGATCCATGACATGGGGGAATTCGCGGCCGGTTTTCAAGATGTCCATGATTTCAGGGATATCGTCGGT
The DNA here is from genome assembly GCA_964202815.1 of Stagnihabitans sp. Lineage (GTDB taxonomy): Bacteria > Pseudomonadota > Alphaproteobacteria > Rhodobacterales > Rhodobacteraceae > Stagnihabitans. Next base: position 750 of record CAXNKP010000147.1, read on the forward strand.
GACGATATATTGGTGCGCCATGGGCAGCAAAGGCAGGTAAATGCCCGCCATAGCCCCCACTTCGCGCGCCCAAAGGCCGCCTGCGTTGACCAGATGCTCGCAGGTGATCGTGCCTTGTTCGGTGACCACTTCCCAGCCGTCTTTGATGGGGTTGGTTTCCAAAACGCGGTTGTGCAAGATAATCTCTGCCCCGCCCATGCGGGCCGCTTTGGCATAGGCGTGGGTCGTGCCTGATGGGTCAAGGTGGCCATCAAGCGGGTCGTAAAGCCCGCCCAAGATGCCCTTGGTGTTGACCAAGCCATCCGTCAGCTTTGAGATTTCTTCCGGCGAGAGGATCTCTGTATCCAGCCCCATATAACGGTGCTTGGCGCGTTCAGCCTTCAGTTGTTCAAACCGCGCCTCGTTATCGGCCAGCGTCACACCGCCCACATGGTGCAGCCCGCAAGACATGCCGGTGATGGCTTCAAGCTCTTTATAAAGGCGGATCGTATAGCCTTGCAGGGCGGCCATATTGGTATCGCCGTTGATCGTGTGGAAGCCACCTGCCGCGTGCCAAGTTGAGCCAGAGGTCAGGTCAGACCGTTCAATCAAGGTCACATCTGACCAGCCAAGCTTGGTCAGGTGATAAAGAACCGAGCAGCCGACAACGCCGCCGCCTATAACCACCACGCGTGTATGCGATTTCATGACCATTCCCTATTCTGGCAAATTTGGGTCAGAGAATACCGCCAAACAGGCAAAGTCACGCCCGAAGGCGACATTGCGCGTCGCGGATAGAATGCAACCCCCCTGCCGCAATGCAAGGGCGGGTGTTTGGTGACAAAAAGACGGGGTTACTTTTCGGGCAGCAACCCGCGCGGGCTAAAGCGCAGCACCAACAGAAGGGCCACGCCCAATGTCAGAAGTCGCAGTTGCGGGGCCACATCTACCAAATGCGATTTCAGCGCGCCGTCGGCCATGCCTGCCGTTGCCGCACTCATGATCAAAGGCCCGGCATTGTCCACGATCAGCCAAAGCCATCCCACCAGCAAGCCGCCCAGAACCGAGCCCCAATTGTTGCCCGACCCACCGACGATCACCATGATCCAGATCAGAAAGGTAAAGCGCAGCGGCGTGTACTCGCCAGGCACCAATTGCCCCAGCATCGACACATACATGGCCCCCGACATGCCCACGACAGCAGCACCCAGAATAAAGATGATAAGGTGTTGGCGCTTGACGTCTTTGCCCATGGCTGCGGCAGAGACCTCGTTATCGCGAATGGCGCGCATCATGCGCCCCCATGGGGAATTGAGCGCACGTTGCAGCAACCAGATCAGCAACCCAAGCACGATGGCAAACATCACAATATAGATGCCCTTGACGGACAAGGTCGAAGTCGTGATGGGGTTCAGGCCCCAATTGGCGCAAAACGCCAAAAAGCCGGGGTCGGCCTGCATGTCTACTTCATAAGGGACGGGCCAAGGTCGGGGCAGGCCGACCAAGTTTTTCACCCCGCGTGACATCCAGTCTTCCGATTTGATCGCCGTAATGACAATCTCGGCAATGCCAAGGGTGGCTATGGCCAAGTAATCCTCTCGCAGTCCAAGGGCAATTTTGCCGATGGCCCAAGCGGCCACGGCGGCAAACAGTCCGCCCACAGGCCATGCCCATATCGAGTTCACCCCAAAGCCGCCTACATTGCCATGTGTGGCAGGATCAAAGGCCTCGATCCGCTCTATTGCGGGGTCAAAAATGCCGCGATACAGAAAAAAGCCCCCGATCAAGATCGCAGCGACCGCCAGATTGCGCAGACGGCCGGGCGCCATATAGGTCCAAGCGGCGACGGCGGCGCCGATGCCGGCCACAGCCACCAACAGCCCAAAGATCGCCTGCCAACCCCCTGCGGCGAAGGCTTCGGGTACAGGGTTGCCCGAGACAAAGACAACAGCCAAACCGCCCAGTGCGATGGACCCGACGATGCCCGTGGAAAACAGGCCCGCATAGCCCCACTGCATGTTCACACCCAACGCCATAATAGCGCTTAAAAGGCCCAAGATCAGAATGTTCAAGCTGACGTTCCAAGACAGCAAGACCCCCGTCAGGACATAAAGCATCCCCACACCGGCAAAGAGATAAATGGCCCGGGTGTTCATCTTATTTCCCCTTATTGAACAGCCCATTGGGCATGAACAAAAGCACGATGATCAGGATCGAAAAGCTGACGGCAAATTTGTAATCAGTTGACAAAAGCTGCATCAAACTGTCGGGCGCCCAGGATTGGGGGACGACATAGGTGATGACTTTTTTCCAAGCATAGGTCACCACGATCTCAGAGAAGGCGACAACAAATCCCCCCGCCACAGCGCCCATGGGCGACCCAAGACCGCCCACCACCGCTGCGGCAAAGATCGGCAGAAGAAGCGAGAAATAGATGAACGGTCGAAAGCTTTTGTCCAAGCCGTAAAGGGTGCCCGCGATAACTGCCAAGGCTGCGGCAATCACCCAAGTCACTTGCACCACACGGTCGGGGTTTATGCCCGACAGCAGGGCCAAATCCTCATTGTCCGAAAAGGCGCGCATCGATTTGCCGGTGCGGGTTTTTTGCAAAAACCAAAACAGCGCAACCATCGTCAGCAGGGCTGTCACCATCGTCACGACCGTGGTGCCTTTGATGGCCAAACCTTCTGCCAGACCTGTCCACGCCTTGAAGTCCCCCGCCGAGATCAAAAACCGCCCACCATCCGCGAAGTTTTGTTCCTCCGTGCCGATGATGATGCGCACAAGGCCGTTCATCACAAACATCACCCCGGCGGAAACGATGACCAAAATGATCGGCTTGGCCCTTTGTTTGCGGTAAAAGCGGTAAACCACCTGATCTGTGCCTAGCAAAAGCGCTGACGTGACCACAATGCTGAAGGGCAAAGCCAGAAGGGCCGTGGGCAGCGGGGCTATGGAAACGCCAAGGCTTTGGAACAACCAAGTGAACAAAATCACCACCATTGTACCAAAGGCCATGGTATCGCCCCAAGCAAAGTTGGAAAACCTCAATATGCCAAAGATCAAGGTGACCCCCAGCGCCCCAACGGCCAATTGCGCGCCGTAAGAAGCGGCAGGGATGACAACGAAGTTCAAGAAAGCGACCAGAGCGTTCAATAGATCCATCTCTTAGCCCCCCAAAAAGCTGCGGCGCACATCGGGATCGGCCAAAAGATTGGCCCCGGTGTCGGTGTAACGGTTGGCCCCTTGCACAAGCACATAGCCTTTGTCGGCGATGTTCAGGGCTTGACGGGCGTTTTGCTCGACCATCAGGATCGAGATGCCAGAACGCGCCACTTCGATGATGCGGTCAAACAACTCGTCCATCACAATCGGGCTGACACCGGCGGTGGGCTCATCCAGCATCAAAAGCTGCGGTTGGGTCATCAACGCGCGGCCCACGGCCACTTGCTGGCGTTGGCCGCCCGAAAGTTCGCCTGCAGGCTGCAATCGTTTGGTTTTGAGGATGGGAAAAAGGTGATAGACCTGATCCAAAGTGGTCTTGATGTCGTCACGCCGCAGAAAAGCCCCCATTTCAAGGTTCTCTTCCACGGTCATCGAGGTGAAGATGTTCTGCGTCTGCGGCACAAAGGCCATACCGCGCGCTACACGGTCTTGCGGCGATAGTTTGGTGATATCCTCGCCGTTCAGACGCACCTGACCACCGCGCAGGTTGAGCATGCCAAACACGGCTTTCATGGCGGTGGATTTTCCTGCGCCATTGGGGCCCACGATCACCGCGATCTGGCCTTTTTCAACGGCCACGGTGCAATCGTGCAAAATATCCGTCGCGCCATAACCACCCGTCATCGCCTCGCCGATCAAAAAGGGGTCAGACATCGGGGCGCTCCATCGGAAGGGTCGGGGTCACGAATTTTCTGCGAAAATTCTTCTGCGAAATTTTTGCAGAAAATTTGTTTTCCTCGGGATTTTCGCAGAAAATCCGTCCTTCGCTGTCAGCCATGTGCGAGTACCTTGTTTTTCAAACCGGTGCCCAGATAGGCTTCAATCACGCGTTCGTCGTTCTTGACCTGATCCACCGTGCCTTTGGCCAACACTTTTCCCTCGGCCATCACAATAACAGGGTCGCAAAGGCGTGCAATGAAATCCATATCATGTTCGATCACACAGAACGTGTAGCCGCGTTCCTTGTTCAGGCGCACAATCGCATCCGCGATTGTGTTCAAAAGGGTGCGGTTCACGCCCGCGCCGACCTCGTCCAAAAAGACCACCTTGGCATCAACCATCATGGTGCGGCCCAGTTCGACAAGCTTTTTCTGCCCGCCCGAAATATTCCCCGCCTTTTCATCGGCGATATGAGAAATCGTCAAAAATTCAAGAACTTCATCCGCTTTCTTGCGCAAAACCGCCTCTTGCTGTGCAATCAATCCACGGCGAAACCAGGTGTTCCACAGGTTTTCACCAGCCTGACCGCCGGGCACCATCATCAGATTTTCACGCACCGTCATTGACGCGAATTCATGGGCAATCTGAAAGGTGCGCAACAGGCCCTTGGCAAACAATTCATGCGGCGCAAGGCCGCTGATATCTTTTCCATCCATCAAAACCCGGCCGGTGGTGGGCTTTAGCCTGCCCGCTATCACGTTAAACAGCGTTGTTTTGCCTGCGCCATTTGGCCCGATCAGGCCCGTGATGGACCCTGTTGCAATCTCCAACGAGGCACCATCGACAGCGCGAAAGGCCCCAAAATGGCGGTGAAGGTCTTCTACGACGATCATGTTTCCCTGCTTCCCCCTGTGGCCCTTATGGGCTCTGGGTCAATTTAGGTAAGGCAACGGCCCGGGGGGGTAAGCCCCGGGCCGCTTTGTCTTAAATCAGCAGGCGATCAACGGAACTTGATGGTTTCGTACTTGCCAGCTTTGATTTCGAACTCTTTGTAACGGCCAGCCGATTCGCCGCCACCTACAAAAGTCACACCCGAGGCACCGTCATAGTCGACGGCTTTGCCGGCAGCGATCAGCTCCATCGCGTGGCCCAGTTGGCCGGGAAGGATCTTTTCGCCCGAGCCATCCGCCGGACCATTGGCGATGTCCATGATCTTGGCAGAATAGACCTTTGAGTCGGTCGAATTGGCCGCCTGCATGGCCAGCATGATCAAAGCTGCTGCGTCATAGCTTTCCATCGTGTAGGGCGAAGTGGCGTCGTAAGCCGGCATCGCAGCTTTGCCCATGTCTGCCAAGATGGAAGCACCTGCCGAGTCAGACTGCGCGACTTGGCCGTAAGAACCGTCAAGCGCCGGGCCGATGGCCAAGGGCAGGCTGTCGCCTACCATGCCGCCGGGCAGACCGAACTTGCTGAAAGCGCCGGTGTCGAGCGAAGCTTGAATGATGCCTTTTCCGCCCTGGTCCAGATAGCCT
>CAXNKP010000148.1:0-6139 GCA_964202815.1 Stagnihabitans sp.
CTGGCGGCGGCCCTGAACGCCATGCTTGCGCGCTTGCCATTCGCCATCGCCCAGGAACTTGATACCGGTGCTGTCGACGAGCAGGTTCAAGGGGCCGTTGGCGCGCCGATAGGGGATCTGGACAGCCAGGGTCTTTTGACGCCGGCACGCGGTCGTCTAATCCGGCACGGCCCAGTCCAGGCCTGGCAACTTCAGCAAGCTGGCCACCATCCCGGTCGTTTGCCTGAGCGGCAGCTTGAACAGCACCTTGATGGTCAGGCAAAACTGGATTGCCGCATCCGAGAACACCGCAGGGCGACCGGGGCGACCGTCTGGCAGCGCGAGCCAGGTCATCTCCTTGTCCAGCCAGATCAGCAAAGACCCACACCTCTTCAGGGAGCCGGTGTAGCTGGACCAGTTCGTAGTGCGGTAGAGGACGGGTGATGGATTGCTCATGCCGTCTGTCTAACCGCTTGGATTCACAATGTGAATCCCTTGACACCAGAGTTATGCAACAACGCCATCGGCCAGCGCCAAATGGTGGCAATCTTTCAGGCCCTTGCCACAGCCAAAGCATCGAAGCGTGGTTTGGCCATGTGCCGGGCCTAAAGGTGCTGCAACCCTCAACGCCAGAAGATGCCAAGGGGATGCTTTTGGCGGCTTTGGCCGACCCCGTGATGATCTTTGAACATAAACTTCTCTACAAAACGCGCGGGCACGTTCCGGAAGGCACCTATCTGACCCCAATCGGCGAGGCATTGGTCCGCCGCACAGGCGCTGACCTGACCATCGTTGCAGGGTCCATCATGCTGCACCGCGCTTTGGAAGCGGCGGAAAGACTGGCTGCCGATGGCATTGATCTCGAAGTGATCGACATACGCTCCATCCGCCCGATTGACCGCGAGACGATCCTCACCTCGGTGCGCAAGACGCGCAAGCTTTTGGTGGTGTACGAAGGTGTAAAGGCTTACGGCGTGGGCGCAGAAATCAGCGCGATGGTCGCGGAACGCGATGCTTTCGACTATCTTGACGCTCCAGTTTTGCGCCTTGGTGCTGCAGATGCGCCGGTGCCCTATAACCCCGATCTTGAACGCACCTCTGTGCCACAGGTTGACATGATCGAGGCCGACGCCTTGCCCGTCGTGAGGTCTGATAATGCCGGTCGAAGTCATCTTGCCAAAGGTGGATATGGATATGTCACACGGCACCCTTGCCACGTGGCACTGGCCGAAGGGCAATTGGTGAAAAAAGGCGCAGCGCTGTTTGATATTGAAACCGACAAGGCCGCGATGGAGGTGGAAGCGCCCGCAACAGGCCGCTTGCATCACATCATTGCGACAGTCGGAGATAAAGTGCCGGTAGGAAGCACCTTGGCATGGATCTACCCCGAAGGTATGGCCGCAGGCCAAGCCCCCATCAGACAGGCCACAGCACCCGCCTCAGAAGCAGCCCCGCAACCCACAGTCGTGGCCTTTGTGTCAAACCCAGCCCAAATCCCAACAAGCGTCGGCACACGCGCAACCTCCGCCGCGCGCAAAGCAGCGCGCGACCATGGGGTGACCCTTTCCGAGGTGATGGGCACCGGCCCGCTTGGCCGCGTGCAACAGGCGGATGTGACAGGCCAAATCGCCGCGCGCACGGCCGCCGCGGTAACGCACATTCTGGCTTCCACCGGCTGGACCAGCGAACCTAGCCCACTGCACATTTTGCGCCGCAATCGCCAAGGTAAACGCATCGTCTTTCTACACCGGTTCACTGCTGACAGCCAATCATGGGCCCCGTTGGAAAAGGCGCTTGGCCCAACTACGCCCCTGCTGCGCATCGACTTGCCCAGCCACGGCAAATCGCCCAAGCGGCAGGTAAACAGCTTTCAGGACCTGTCGCGCATGGTGGTTGAGGCCTTTGACGACGCTAAGCGCGACAGCGAAGGCGTTCACCTTGTCGGTCATTCGCTTGGTGCAGCCCTTGCGCTGGCCTTGGCAGATATTCGCGGGCGGCGCATCGCCAGCCTGACGCTGATCGCCCCCGCCGGCCTTGGCCCAGAAATCGATGCAGCTGCCCTGAATGGCATTGTCCACGCCAGCCGCGCTGAAAGTTTGGCCCCATGGCTGCGCCGCCTAACTGCCACGCCGCAGGGCATCAGCGATGACTATGTCCGCGCGGCTATGCGTGCACGGGCCGATGGCGCGCTGCGCGCCTGTCAGGCCGACATGGCGCAGGCGTTGTTTCCTGATGGCGTGCAGGCCTTTGATCTGCGCCCCGCTTTGCAGCGCGTCGAATGCCCGATTCAGATAATTTGGGGTCGCAGCGACCAAATAATCCCCCATGCCCAGGCCATCAGGGCCGACGGCGAATTCGCGCTTCATCTTCTGGCCGGAGCAGGACATATTCCCCAATTAGAATGCCCAGAACGGGTGGCACGGATTATCAGTCGGATGATCCATTCTGTGGAACCCGGGGGTTTATCAAAAGGCTGAACATGCCATGGAAGTTGGACATCACAGCATCGGCATTCAAAGCGAGGCAGACAGGCTTCGCGCGCGTGCCATCTGGCTATATCATGTCGAGGGCCTTACCCAGAACGACATAGCCACCCAACTTGGCATCAGCCGTGTGATGGTTGTGCGGCTTCTGGCCGATGCCCGCCGCCGCAATGAAGTACGCATCACAATTGCGGCCCCCCTGATCGACGTGCTGCTGTTAGAGCGCGAGGTAGAAACCCGCTTTGGTATCAACCGCGTCATTGTGGCCCCCTGCACTGACCCTGACACCGATCCAGTCAAGGTGATCGCCGCCGCTGCAGGCAACTTTATCTCGAGCGAAATGCGCGCTGGCATGACGGTTGGGGTCGGTTGGGGCCGCACTTTGTTCAACACCCTACCCTTCATCACGGGCGCCACGTTGGACGACTTTCGTGTTGTGTCTTTGCTGGGCGGGATTGCAGCAGCATGGCGGTTTAACCCAGCCGAGTTCGCTTGGCAATTTGCCGAACTCTTTCAGGGTGAAGGCTTCCTGATCCCCGCCCCTGGCGTGGTCGATAGCCCTGAAACCAAACACGCTTTGCTAGAACGCTGCGGCCTGTCTGCCATCTTTGAGATGGCTGACAAGCTGGATATGGTGCTTTTGTCTTGCGGTGGCATCAGTTCAATGACCACAAGCTACCGCACCGGCTATCTTTCGGAATCTGACCGCCGTTCGCTGATTGAAGCAGGGGCCATCGGGGATGTGCTGTATAACTTTATCGACCAAAACGGCGAATTGGTCGATCACGAGGTGAACAGCCGCGTCATCTCAGTCAACCTTGCGCGACTGCGCCGCACGCCCGAACGGGTGCTGATCTCGGGCGGCAAAGACAAGCTCAACGCCATCCGCGCCACCATCCGAACCATCAGCCCAACAACGCTAGTCACCGACGAACAAACCGCAAAGGCGCTCATGGCCTAACCAAAAAGCTGATCCTAACCCCCGACCCGACCGCCCCCGGCGGCCAAAAGATCGAGATTTTCGCAGAACGAGTTGCCATAGTGTCGTTTTGCGACAATGAAGTAGATAAAAATGCAAAAACCGCAAGATTGGTGCGGGTATGGAGCAAGTAACCACGGTCGCGGGGGCAGAATGCGGTGAAGCACCCAAATTAGAGATTGCCGCTTGAGGATTGCCAGAAAAATGAGGGTCGACCAGGCCTTGATATCTAAACTAGACCACCCGATCGGGGCATTTTCGTTTGCGCGCAGGTGTCTTAGCTCAGACTAATGCCGAAGCGTCACTCATCCGGAAATCTGCCCATAAGAGGTGGCCACGCAGTTGGGCAGGTCCGCCGTATGGTGTGAAATCGACGCCAAGGCCGAACAAAAGTTGGCCTTGGGTCACCCCTTAGACAAGCACGGGTTCTTGAACCAAGGCAGTCGCTTCCAGCCGCTTGCCGGTGTCGGCCGCGAAAAGATGCACGGCAGATGGGGCAATTGTCATGCCCATGGGTTGGCCCACCTGCACCGGTGGTTTGTCGGCGGACAGGGCCGCGATCATCAAATCCTCAAACCGGAAGTGATAGAGCCGCGTTGGCCCCAGTTCTTCGACAAAGTCAAAGGTCGCGTCAAACGCGCCTGTGCCTGCGGGCACAAGGCTAAGCGCCTCGGGACGCAAACCGATTTGCACCAAGCGGCCGGCATGGGCTGCGGCCAAGGCCGGGGGGATGTCTATCCGGCTGCCATTTTCCAACGCTATGCAAGCCTGTTTGGGCGACACCATGCCGCCCATGAAGTTCATCGCCGGCGAGCCGATAAACCCGCCGACATAAACCGAAGCGGGGGCATGGTAGATTTCTTCCGGTGTGCCAACCTGTTCGATCACGCCCTTATTCATCACCACCAAACGGTCGGCCAAAGTCATGCCCTCGGCCTGATCATGGGTCACAAAGACCGAAGTGGCGGAAATTTGATTGTGGATCCGGCGGATTTCGTGGCGCATCTGCACGCGCAATTTGGCATCAAGGTTCGACAGCGGCTCGTCAAACAAAAACACCGCCGGTTCGCGCACAATGGCGCGTGCCATGGCGACGCGCTGGCGCTGGCCACCCGAGAGTTGACCGGGGCGGCGATCCAAAAACTCGGTCAATCCGACCGAGGCGGCTACGGCTGCCACCTTGGCATTACGCTCGGCACGCGGCAGGCCCGCGACCTTCAATCCGTAACCGATGTTGTCACCCACCGTCATATGCGGATACAGCGCGTAGTTTTGAAACACCATCGCGCAGCCGCGTTCGTGCGGCTCAAGGTCGTTCACGACCTTGCCCGCGATAGTGATTTGACCGCCGCTGATGCTTTCCAAGCCCGCAATCATGCGCAGCAAGGTTGACTTGCCGCAGCCTGACGGGCCAAGGATCACGACAAACTCGCCGCTTTGCACCTCTAACGAAACGCCGTGGACCACTTCGGTCTTGGCATAGGATTTGCGGACGTCTTGGATGGTAATATGGGCCATGGCTTTATCCTATTTGTCGGTGTTGATCAGGCCGCGCACGAACCAGCGCTGCATGAATATGACGACCAGAATCGGTGGGATCATTACAATCAGCGTGCCAGCCATCGCTATGTTCCATTTTGCGACCTCGCCTCCCGTGGCAGTGATCTTGGGCACCAGACGCCCCAATTCGACCGCAACCATTCCGTAGGATTGGTCGGTCACCACCAGCAGCGGCCAGAGATACTGATTCCAGCTGTAAACGAACATGATCGTTGCAAGAGCGGCGATGTTGGTCGCGGAAAGGGGTACAAGGATTTCCCACAAAAAGCGGACCGGCCCCGCGCCATCCATCTTGGACGCTTCGACCAGTTCATCCGGGATGGTCAGGAAGAACTGGCGATACAGGAAAGTGCCCGTGGCGGTGGCGACCAGCGGCATGATCAGCCCAGTGTAGGAATTCAAAAGGTTCCATTCCAGCGCCACTTCGACACCGGACACCATGCCAATGAGCCAAGTCAGGCCAGTCACATCCATCAGCACTTGAAACGGCTGCAAAGCATTTGCGGCGACAGCGTAAGTCGGCACAATACGCACTTCCAGTGGCAACATCAGCGTGATGAACACGCACCAGAAGATCGGCATCCGCAGGCGGTGATTGAAAAAGACGATGCCGAACGCGGTGATGCAGGCGAGCGTGATCTTGCCGACCACAACGCCGAAAGCCACGATCATAGTGTTCAGGAACTTCTCGCCGAACTTTGCCTTGACCCATGCTGCCTCTACGTTCACCCAAAGCTGATCACCGGGCAGGATATGCGGTGGGATGGCCGACACTTCTTTAAGCGTCAAGGATGCCGCGACGAACACAAGATACATCGGAAACAGCATCAAGATCAGCCCGGACAACAAGATCAGATGGGTCACGATGTTCAAAATAGGTGTGCGTTCGATCATGTGTAGTGCACCTTGCGTTCGATGTAGCGGAATTGGACGAAGGTCAGCGCCACGACGAGGAACATCAAGATGATCGACTGTGCCGCCGCTCCCGAATAATCCAGACCCTGAAACCCGTCGTTGAAGATTTTGAAAACCATCAGATTGGTGGCCCGCGCTGGCCCGCCGCCTGTCATCGTGTCCACGATGCCAAAACTGTCAGTGAAGCTGTCGGTGATGTTGATCACCAGCACGAAAAAGAAGG
>CAXNKP010000149.1:0-6125 GCA_964202815.1 Stagnihabitans sp.
GTGCTTCGGGCGTTTTGCTTTGGCGGCCCTTGCGCCCTGCCATGCCAAGCCCTATGTTGATGGTGTCCGAAGCAATTCAGACTATGGCGATAAACGCACCCATAATAGACGGATCGGACCCGGGGGCGGTACCCGGCGGCTCCACCAAAACCCTGTTCATTGCAGGTTCTGGGGCCGAAATAGGATCGACGGACGTTCAAAGGGGCCAGCTTTTGCTCGGTGAGGTACCACCGTTATCGGTCCAAGATCACAGTTGCCAATGACAACCGTGCTCCGGCTTATGCTCTGGCTGCGTGAGCAGTTCGAGAAAGCCAAACTAAGCCCTTGCGGTTAGCACCGTAAGGCGGGGTTTGCAGGTACCTGGCAACAGAAACCTGCGCCTAATCCGCCGTAGTGCAAGGAACCGCTGGCCATGACCTCCAGCGTCTTACTGGTGTCACATCCGTGCCGCAAAAGGTGCTGGTCTAGGGCAACGGGCTGAGCGCATGATCCCTTATCGCACACTGACTGGGGTCTTCCTTCGCATTGGGATTTTGTCCTTTGGCGGGCCTGCGGCCCAAATATCCCTGATGCACCGCACCTTGGTTGACGAGCGCCGCTGGATTTCTGATGCCGAGTTTCTATCGGCCCTGTCGTTTTGCATGCTCCTGCCAGGCCCCGAGGCCATGCAACTGGCCACCTGGACGGGCTGGAGGCTGAAAGGCCCTTGGGGCGGGCTGATTGCGGGGCTGTTGTTCGTGCTGCCGGGGGCCTTGGTGGTTTTGTTTCTTGCCGCGCTTTATGCCGAGTTTGGGCAGGTGCCTGTGGTGGCTGGGCTGTTTTCCGGCGTGCAGGCTGCTGTTGTGGCGGTGGTGGTTCAGGCGGTGATCCGCCTCGCACGGCGCGCGCTGAAGGGTCGGGCACATCGGGCGGCGGCCTTTCTGGCCTTTGCGGCGCTGGCAGGCTTTGGTCTGCCCTTTCCAGCGGTGATCGTGGTTGCAGGGCTTTATGGCTACCTGACCACGCAGGGGGCAGCACCGCCTTTCACCGGCCCGCGCCCTTGGGCGGCCACAGGGCGGGCTGTGGCCATTTGGGGGCCCGTTTGGCTGCTGCCCTTGGCGGGGCTGGTTCTGGCCTCCCCCGGTTTTTATGCCGAGGTGGCACTGTTTTTTTCCAAACTGGCCGTGGTGACCTTTGGCGGGGCCTATGCTGTTCTGGCATGGATGAGCCAAGCAGTGGTGGTGGAGAAAGGCTGGCTTACCGCACCCCAGATGATGGATGCTTTGGGTCTGGCCGAGACAACGCCGGGGCCGTTGATTTTGGTGACAGAATTTGTGGCCTATGTGGCGGGCCACCAAAAAGACGGCTGGTCAGGCGGGCTTTGGGCAGCGCTGATCACGCTTTGGATGACTTTCGCGCCCTGTTTTCTGTGGATCTTTGCCGCGGGCCCTTGGCTGGACCGCCTGACGCAAATGCCCCGCCTGTCGGGGGCCCTTGGATTTATCATGGCCGCTGTCGTGGGGGTGATTGCCCACCTGTCGCTGTGGTTTGCAGCCCATGTGATCTTTGCCGAAGTCAGACGAATCGATCTGGGCCCGATCCACGCGCTTTGGCCGCAGATAGCATCGGTTCGGCCGCTGGCTGTGGCCTTGGTGCTCGGCTCTGCCTATCTTTTGCTGCGAAGGGGCTGGGTGCTGCCTTGGGTGCTGGCTTTGGCGGCACTGACCTCGGCGATAGACGTTTGGCTGTGACTGGCTCTCTTCCCTTTGGAAGCAAATGGCCTATGGTGGGACACGGAAAATGAAAGGATCTCGCATGGCAAAGTCGATCGATTATGGCAATTTGATGCACAAGGCCATGTGCGGGCTTATCCAGACCGTGCTGAAACAGGTGGCAGCCTTTGGCCTACCGGGGTCGCACCATTTCTTTATCACCTTCGACACCACCACAGAAGGCGTTGAGATGGCCGATTGGCTGCGCACGCGCTATCCGGGCGAGATGACGATTGTGGTGCAAAACTGGTTTGAAAATCTGGTCGTGGGCAAAGACAGCTTCGCCATCACGCTTAACTTCGGCAACAACCCCGAGAGAATGACCATCCCCTACGATGCTTTGCGCACCTTTGTGGACCCTTCCGTCGAATTTGGCCTGCGCTTTGACGCCCAAGTTTCGGGTGACGAAGACGACGAGGGCCCCGACAACGACCCCCCCGCACCCCAGCACGATGCACAGATCGTGCGCTTGGACAGATTTCGAAAATCATAGGGCATCATGAGCGATTCACTTCTTTTTTTGCGCCAGTTGATCAGCCGGCCGCTGCAAGTTTCTGCGATGGCCCCGTCGTCGCGGTTTTTGGGAAAAGCCATGGCCAAGGATCTCGGCCCCCATACCGGCCGCGTGGTTGAATTTGGCCCCGGCACGGGCCGGCTGACCAAAGGGATTTTGGACGCCGGTGTTGCCCCCGAAAACCTGACCCTGTTCGAGATGAACCCTGAATTTGTCACCCACCTGCGCGCCCAGTTTCCCGGGGTGACAGTGCATTTGGCCGGGGCGCAAGATGCGCCGCAAATTGTGGAAAAGGGTGTCGGGGCCGTGATCTCGGGCGTGCCTTTGTTGTCGATGCCCATGGCGCTGCGCCGCACGATCATGGCCGCCGCGTTCGAGATTTTGCGCCCTGATGGCGTTTATGTGCAATTTACCTACCGCGGACGGCCCGCTCTGGAAGAATCGCAGATCAAATCGCTTGGGCTGATATGGAAGCAGACAGCCTATGTGCCGCTTAACTTGCCTCCAGCGCGGGTGCATACCTTTCGGCGGGCTTGAAAGTAAACCACGGCATCACGGTTGAGTTTTCCACGCGGCAGACGTAAAAGCCACCTGTCCCCACAGGAGCACACGCCATGACCGCCATCCGTGTTGAAACCGACAGCTTTGGCCCGCTGGATGTTCCCGCCGACAAATACTGGGGCGCGCAGACCCAGCGGTCGATCATCAACTTCCCCATCGGGTGGGAACGCCAGCCCGTCGCCATCATCCGCGCCTTGGGTGTGATCAAAAAGGCCTGCGCTTTGGTGAACATTGCGCAGGGCGATATCGACCCCGCCTTGGGCCAGACGATTGCCGTCGCAGCACAAGAGGTGATTGCCGGCAAGTTTGACGACAATTTCCCTTTGGTCGTCTGGCAAACCGGATCAGGCACCCAGTCGAATATGAACGCCAACGAGGTAATCTCGAACCGCGCGATCGAAATGCTTGGCGGGGTGATGGGTTCAAAAAAGCCTATCCATCCCAATGACCATGTGAATATGGGCCAATCGTCGAACGACACTTTTCCCACGGCCATGCATGTGGCCATCGGCATGATGGCGCGCGATGTGCTGCTGCCGGGTTTGGAAAAGCTGCACGCCGCACTGGCGACGAAAGCTGTGGAATTCAAAGACATCATCAAGATCGGCCGCACCCATACCCAAGATGCCACGCCCTTGACGCTGGGGCAGGAGTTTTCGGGCTATGCCGCCCAAGTCGCCAAGGGAATCGCGCGGGTGAAGATGTGCCTGCCCGACATTTACGAACTGGCCCAAGGCGGCACCGCTGTCGGCACGGGCCTGAACACCCGCGTTGGATGGGATACCCGCGTGGCGGCCGCCATTGCTGAGATCACCGCCCTGCCCTTTGTGACCGCGCCCAACAAGTTTGAGGCGCTTGCCGCCCATGACGCCATGGTGATGTTTTCAGGCGCCTTGAAAACCGTGGCCGCCAGCCTGTTCAAAATCGCCAACGACCTGCGGTTTTTGGGCTCTGGCCCGCGTTCGGGCTTGGGCGAGTTGATCTTGCCTGAAAACGAACCCGGATCATCGATCATGCCCGGCAAAGTGAACCCCACGCAGGCCGAGGCGCTGACGATGGTATGCGCCCATGTCATGGGAAATGATGCAGCCGTGGGATTTGCGGGATCACAGGGCCATTTCGAACTGAACGTCTATAATCCGATGATGGCCTATAACGTCTTGCAATCCATGCAGCTTTTGGGCGATGCCTCAGCGTCTTTCACCGACAATATGGTGGTGGGCACCCAAGCCAACATCCCGCGCATTGAAAAGCTGATGAAGGAAAGCCTGATGCTGGTCACAGCCCTTGCCCCCACCATCGGCTATGATGCTGCCACCAAAGTTGCCAAAACCGCGCACAAGAACGGCACAACTTTGCGCGAAGAGGCGATTGCGCTGGGCTATGTAGACGGCGAAACCTTTGACCGCATCGTGCGGCCCGAAGACATGGTTGGCCCCAAAGGCTGATGGCAGAAATCGTCAACCTGCGCCAAGCCCGCAAAGCGGCGGCCCGTAAAGCGGACCGTTTGGGTGGCGATGCGGCTGCGATGAAATCGGGGCGCACCAAGGCGCAAAAGCTGTTAGAGGCGGCAGAGGCCGCCAAGGCCAAGGCAGAGCTTGACGCAAAAAAGCGCGAGACACCTTAGGCGCTGTTAACTTCGCCTTAACGGGTCAGGGGCAGAGTGAGGACATCATGACACATCATATGCTCCCCCCGATTCTCTCCGCCGTGATCCCGGCCTTCACGCCCGATCAATGGCTTTATCACCTCTTTTCGCCGCTGGCTGTGGCGCAAGGAACCCCGTTGCGCAGCACCGTTGCGGAAGTTGAAACCCATATAGGGCGGACAAGGTTCTTGGCAGAAGCCGCCCTGCGTGGCTATCATGTCACGGAAAAGGCCGGCGTATTCGTGCTGACCTTGCAACGGACCCAGATCCACCTTCTGGTGTAAAGCGGGCTAAGTTGCGGCCTTGGGCAAGAACGTGGCACTGTGGCGGCGCAGATTGCGCCCCCTTTTGAAAGGCTACGCCCCGATGCGCCCCACAAATCCCTCTGGCCGACCGGTCAAGCACAGCCTTACCCTGCGCGGGCATCGCACCTCGGTGTCGCTGGAGCAGGCGTTTTGGCAGGAATTTCGCCGCTTGGCAGCGCAGGAAGGCCAATCCTTGAACGATCTGGCGGCCCAGATAGATGCCCTGCGCGGCGATGTCGGCTTGGCATCGGCCATCCGAGTTTTTGTGCTGACGCGCCTGCAAGCCAAAGTGACCGATCCCGCTGTGCCACCGTCGGCGTCTGGTGGGTAAGGTTTGGGCAATGGCGTGCCCGAAAGGCCGCAAAGCCCCGCCGCGTTCAAATCAGCCATTGTCATTTGCCACCCTTTGCCGTTAGGGTTCGTTCGACGCGACTTGGTTCGCGCAAGCATTCTCTGACCACCTGCTCTGGCGCCTGACATCGGCGCCGAAATGGTGGTTAGTCGGATCGGTCGCAAGACCGCAGAGTTGCCCGGAAAGTCGCTGATTTACTGGGATTTCATTGGGGCCCGTCCGGGGCCTGGAAGAGAACCGCGATGAAGCGCGCGTCAACATTGGTGAAAGTCGAGGGCTGCCTTACGGGCATAGCCGCGCTTTCTCATGCGCAGCCCCTCGCCCGAACACGCCGCCCGTTTCTTGGTCTGTCCCGCACTGGCACCTCGCCACCGGGCCCCGCAAGGCCGCGCGGCATTGGAACACCATGTCTAAGAAAATGCTTATCGACGCCACCCACGCAGAGGAGACTCGCGTTGTTGTGGTGGACGGAAACAAAGTTGAAGAATTTGACTTTGAAACCCTGAACAAACGCCAGCTGGCCGGGAATATCTATTTGGCCAAAGTGACGCGGGTTGAACCCTCGTTGCAGGCGGCCTTCATAGATTACGGCGGCAATCGGCACGGCTTTTTGGCCTTCGCCGAAATTCACCCCGATTACTACCAAATCCCGGTCGCCGACCGCAAAGCCTTGCTTGAAGAAGAGCGCGCCTTTGCGCGGGCCGAGGATGACGAAGACAACCGCCGCTCCAGCCGCCCTGCCCCGCGGCCCCGACCGCAAACCGCCCGCGTGGAAAACCGCGATGCGGTGGAAACGGCGCAGGCCTCCTCCAACTATGGCAGCATGGATGTGGTGGATTTCTCGGAAGACACCGCAGCCGAGGAAGGCGAACTCGTTGATCACGCGATCGAAGCCCCCGCCGAGCCAACCGCAGAACCGGCACCGGCGCAAGATCACACCCACGGTCACGATCATGATCATGATCACATCCATAGCCAAGACGAGGCCCAACCC
>CAXNKP010000150.1:0-6122 GCA_964202815.1 Stagnihabitans sp.
CCATGCGCCGCTGTAAAAACCTCGATGATCGCGGCGCTTTCGCCGTGCGGGCGCACGGACAAAAGGGCCCCTTCGTCTCGCCATTCCATGACACCACTATCGCGCGGGCGGTGGGGCGGGGCAAGACGGGGCTTGCAGCGGCCATGCAATCTGGCAGGGTTGAAGAATGATGTCGCGTTTGGTTGCCCTGTTGATCGGAACCTTGGCGCTGGCCGCTTTGCGCGGGCAGTTTGACGGCTTGCCCTATGCGCCCGTGGCCGACAGGCTTTGGCTTATGGCGGGGTATTTTGCCGTTTTGACCAATCTTGGCGTGGCAGGGTTGATGTTCGCGGTGGCGCGGGGCTGGCGGATGACTGGCACGATCGCGGCAGCGATGCTGGTGGCGGTGGCCATCGTGGCGGTAGTTTATGGCTTGGGGTTGTGGGGCAACAAAGTACTTGCGCTAGGTTGGGCGGATCTGGCGTTGCATTTGGGCGTGCCCTTAGCCCTCTGCCTGTGGTGGTGGTGGTTTGCCGACAAGACACTGGGAACCCGTGACCTGCCCCGCTTGATCGCATGGCCTGCGATTTACGGCGTTTATATGTTGGTTCGGGGGTATTTGGCCTGATCTTTGGTCAGCCAGAAAGCCCGTCTTGATCCAGCAAAGTGCGCCCCTGACGGTCTTCCAATTCTATCACCCATAGGTCGCGGTCGCGGGATTTTTGGCGCGCCAAAAGCGCGTCTACATCGGGTTCAGCCCCTTCGGTCAGGGGAACCCAGATGCGGGCATTGGCCGACAGATCAAAGCTGCGCTGAAAGGCGCGGGCTTGGCCGTCAAGGGTTGCCACCTTCACCACAACCGCCCCCGCCGTGGCATCGCCCTTTTGGGTGACATAAGCCGCAATCTCGGCCAAGCGCAGGCGGGTCAGATAGGCCGAGACCCAAAGGCCACTGGCAAGGCGCGGGGTCATCTTACCCCCTATTTCGGCAAGTTGCCGTCTTTGAAATCAAGACCCATTTCGCTGTAGCGTTCGGGTTCTTCCAGCCAGTTCGGGCGGACCTTGACCTCTAAAAACAAATGCACCGTGCGTTCCAGAAAGGCCGAGATTTCGGCGCGCGCCGCCGTGCCTATTGATTTGATCGTTTCGCCCTTGTTGCCCAGCACAATCCCTTTATGGCCATCGCGGGCGACATAGATGATCTGGTTGATCTTGGCCGAGCCATCGGGCTGATCCTCCCAATTTTCGGTTTCAACCGTCAACTGGTAGGGCAGTTCTTCATGCAGGCGCAGGGTCAGCTTTTCGCGAGTCATCTCAGCCGCGATCATGCGCATGGGCAGGTCGGCCAACTGGTCTTCGGGGTAAAACCAATGACCCATCGGCACAATCTCGGCCAGCCATGCTTTCAAACGTTCCACGCCGTGGCCACGTTCGGCGCTGATCATGAAGGTGTTGGTGAAGGGGAAGGCGATGTTGGCCTCTTGGGCCAAAGACAGCAGGGCTTCAGCCTTGACCTTGTCGATCTTGTTGATCGCCAGCGCCACCTGCCCGCCTGAGGGGAAGCGGTCGCGCAGGCCCGCGATGATGGCCTTTGCCCCTTCGGTCAGGCCACGGTTGGCTTCGATCAAAAGCACGATGATATCGGCATCCGCAGCCCCCCCCCATGCCGCGGCAACCATCGAACGGTCAAGCCTGCGGCGCGGGCGAAAGATGCCGGGCGTGTCGACAAAAACGATCTGAGACGCGCCGTGCATCGCAATGCCGCGAATGCGGGTTCGGGTGGTTTGCACCTTATGGGTGACGATGGAAACCTTGGCCCCGACCATCTTGTTGATCAGGGTCGACTTGCCCGCGTTGGGTTCGCCAATCAGGGCCACAAAGCCCGCGCGGTGCGAGCCATCAGGGCCCGTGGTTGCATCCTGCGTCATGCCTGTCCCTTTGTGATCCGCGCCAAAAGCGTGCGCGCTGCCATTTGTTCGGCCTGCCGCTTTGATCCGGCGCGGGCGGTTTCGGTTGCACCGTCGTCCAGCGTCACACGGACGGTGAAGACGGGCTGATGATCGGGGCCTTCGCGGGCGTCTTCGATATAGGCGGGCGGGGCCATGCCGCGGCCTTGGGCCCATTCTTGCAGGCTGGTCTTGGCATCGCGCGCATCAGCATCGACAGCGCTGATCCGGTCACCCCATAGGCGCAAGATCAAATCGCGGGCAGCATCAAAGCCCCCATCAATATAGACAGCGGCAATCACGGCTTCTAGGGCATCGCCCAAAAGCGCCTCTTTGCGCCGCCCACCCGAAATCATCTCGGACCGGCCCAGTTTCAGCACATCGCCCAACCCGTAAGCACGCGCAACATCGGCGCAGGTTTCCTTGCGCACAAGGGCGTTAAAGCGCGGGGCAAGCTGGCCTTCGGCTGCGGCGGTATCAGCAGATAAAAGCGCTTCGGCCATCACAAGGCCCAAGATCCGGTCGCCCAGAAATTCAAGCCTTTGGTTGTCAACCCGCGTGGGCGAGGACATCGATGCATGGGTCAGCGCCTGCATCAAAAGAGCAGGCGTGCGGAACGTATACCCGATGACGGCCGTAAAGGCCTGAATGTCAGTGGAAAGCTTCACTCAACCGCCTTAAAGAAGCGATCTGACCGCCATGTCCAAAACTTGAACAGCGACGATCCTGCAGAGGAGAACATGATGATATCCGCACGGCCGACCAGATATTCCGCCGATACCATCCCCACACCGCCGACATTCTGGGAAAAGCGGCTGTCCATCGAATTGTCGCGGTTGTCGCCCATAAAGAAATAGTTGCCTTCGGGCACGGTGAAGACATCGGTGTTGTCAGCATAGCCGTTGGCGTCGATGTTCAAGACATTGTGCTGCACGCCATTGGGCAGGGTTTCAACCGAGCGGATCTTCTCGCAGGTGCCGCCATTGCCCACCGGCGCGTTCGAGCAGCGCGGCGAATTGCCCATGGATCCTTGCGCCTCGTAAATCTCGGTGAAAACGCCAGCGTCGACCTGAGGAACTTGAGTGCCGTTGATATAAAGCAGCCCGCTTTTGACTTGAATCTTGTCGCCGGGCAGGCCGATCAGACGCTTGATGTAATCCTCGCCGTTCACGGGGTGGCGAAACACCACTACATCGCCTTGCTGCGGATCACCCGACAAGAAGGGCACTTTAACGCGGCCGGGGATCGGGCAAGCGGCAAAGGGGCAGGAATAGCGCGAATAGCCATAGGCCATCTTGTTCACAAACAAAAAGTCGCCGATCAGCAGCGTGTCTTTCATGGATTCCGACGGGATCCAGAAGGGCTGAAACAAAAGGGTGCGAAACAGGCCCGCGATCAGCAGGGCATAGACAACGGTCTTGATGGTTTCGACGATACCGCCGTCTGTTTGCTGCTTCTTGGCCATCGGATGCACTTTCTTGAAAGATTTGCCGCTAGATGCGCGGGACACCCTGAAGAGTCAAGAAGAAGGCGGGTCTTGGGGCGCGTGTTGGGCAGGAAGTGGCGGGGTAAATGGCGCAGAGAGGGGCAAAGCCTCGATCACCACGAAGGCTTGGGCCCAAGGGTGGTCATCCGTCAGGGTCACATGCACCACAGCGCTGTGGCCGGGGGGGGTCATCTGCGCCAGACGCTTGGCAGCCCAACCAGACAGGTGCATGACGGGTTGGCCCGTCCACAGGTTAGACACGGCCATGTCCCGCCACGCGATGCCCATGCGCAGACCGGTGCCCAAAGCCTTGGAACACGCCTCTTTGGCGGCCCAACGTTTGGCATAGGTGGCGGCTAGCGCGCGCGGGCGGCTGTCGGCCTTGGCTTGCTCTTGGGCGGTGAACACACGGGTCAAAAAGCGCGCACCAAAGCGGGCAATGGTGCCTTCGATGCGGTCGATATTGGCAAGGTCGCTTCCGATGCCGAGGATCATATCAAAGCAGCCCTGCTTTTTGTCGATGCAGAATGGATACATGCTGTGCGCTGATAAGTCGAGCAAGCCTGCGCGGCCACGATTTTTCTGCGAAAAATCGCTTTGCGCCGCTGCAACGGGTTTGCGTCGATCGCAGCGGTTGTTCGCGATTTTTCGCCGAAAAATCGGGTTTGGGGCCGGATGTCAGGCTAAGCTGCGTGCCAAATCCATACGGTGGCGCATTTCGGCTAAGGCGTCCTCTAGGCCCAGAAAAATCGCCTCTCCAATCAGGAAATGGCCTATGTTCAGTTCCACCACTTCGGGAATGGCGGCGATGGGGCCGACGTTGTCATAGGTGAGGCCGTGGCCTGCGTGCACCTCTAGCCCCAAAGAATGGGCGAGGGCTGCGCCTGTTTGCAGGGCCTGCACTTCGGCATCCGCCGCGTCAAGGAGGCCTTCGGCGTGCAGGTCGGAATAGTGGCCGGTGTGCAGTTCAACGACCGCCGCCCCGATGCGGGCCGAGGCTTCGATCTGGCGCGGATCGTGGCCAATGAACATCGACACCCGCGCGCCTGCTGCTTTGAGAGGGGCTATAAAATGCGCCAGACGGTTTTCATCGCCCGCCACATCCAACCCGCCTTCGGTGGTACGTTCGGTGCGCTTTTCAGGCACAAGGCAGACGGCATGGGGCTTGGTAGCCAAAGCAATCGCTTGCATCTCATCAGTTGCGGCACATTCGAAGTTGAGCGGAATGCCAAGGCCCGCTTTGAGCGCTGCGATGTCACTGTCGCGGATGTGGCGACGGTCTTCGCGCAGGTGGGCGGTGATGCCATCGGCACCGGCCATTTCGGCCAAGAGGGCTGCGCGCAACGGATCGGGCCAAGCACCACCGCGCGCATTGCGCACGGTGGCTACATGGTCGATGTTCACCCCAAGGCGTAACTTTCCAAGATATTTCATGGCTCTCACCCTAATTTGTTTGATCACTTCTTAGACGAGCTCGGGGCCTGTTGGAAGGGTTATCAAGGGTTGTACGCGCTGGGGGTTTCCCACCCCCAGACCCCCGGGGATATGTGAGCACGTATGAAAAAGTTCAGGGGCGCGATTTGCGGGCGAGGGCGCGGTGCAGAGCGCGCTTGCGGCGCAGGGTTTGGGCGGCGGTGACAAGGGGTATGGTGGCCCAGGCGCAGAGCGCCGAGGTGGCCAAACCGGGCAGAATGGAGCCGATCAGATAAGGGAAATAGATCTGGTGCCAGAAGAGGACCAGCCCCTCCCAATGGGCGGTTTCGGACGAAAAGGCCGCACCTATATTGTGCCAGAGATCTTGACCCGCCGCCGCAAAGGCCGCAAAGACGCCGTTCAGGCTGACGCTTTCGGGGGTGCCGAGCATCCAGTGGCCGAAATTGAGCGACACCAGCGCAATGATCGGTGTTGTGATCGGGTTGGACAAAAGCGTGCCCAGCACCGCCGCCAGTAAATTGCCGCGCAGGGCCCAAGCCCAAAGGGCCGCAACCGGCATCTGAATGCCAAAAAAAACTGGCGGGAAGTTGGCAAAGATGCCCACAAAGACCCCGCGAGCGATGCGGTTGGGCGGGTCGGGCAAGCGGCGCAGCCTGTGCCACAGGTAGGCAAACGCCCGCTTGAAGCCACCCTTCGGGTAGACCAGCTGGAGGCCCCATTTCGCCCAAGTTGTGGGTTTGGATCGCTTAAACACCTAGCATCCTTGCCATTTTTACTTAAGGTTTACGGGTGACATTGCGCACCCGTGCCACCTGCGCCACGTCGGTTTCTGCTTCTAGCGCGGTCATGACCATGTGAAAATGTTCGACATCGCGCAGGTCCACATCTATCAGAAGTCTAAAGAAATCTGGTTTGCGTTCAATGAATTTCAAGTCCGAGATATTGGCTTTCTGCTCGCCGATCACGGTGCAGATGCGGCCCAAAACCCCCGCATCGTTGGAAATAGCCACATCCAGCGTTACCGAATAGGCGGGCGCATGGCGGCCCGATTGCCAGTGCAGATCGACCCAGCGGGCGGGTTGTTCTTCCAGTTCTTCCAACGCGCGGCAGTCGATGGCGTGCACGATCACGCCGCGGCCGGGATAGGTGATGCCGACAATCCGCTCTCCGGGGACGGGTTGGCAGCATTGCGCGCGCTTGAAGGTTTGATCAGCCCCAAGGCCAATGACAGGGCGCTGGGTATCAACCTCGTCTTTTTGCGAGGTGGAAAGTTCGGGA
>CAXNKP010000151.1:0-6025 GCA_964202815.1 Stagnihabitans sp.
CGACGCGCTCCGGCAGGGTTTGGGCGCTTGCCTTAGCCCTGAGCGGACCGGCGTTTTTTGTCGATGTCATAGAACGGCAACGAATGGCTCTTGGCCTTGATCGCGCCATGCGTGCCGCAATTGACCACCAGATCTGTGCCGTTGTTGGCGCAATCGACCGGTAGGCGGGCGATGGCGACCGTGTGGTTGTTCAGCGGCGAATACATCGCTTGGGTCACAACGCCGACCTGCTTGCCGCCGCGCATCACGGGCGCGCCGTTGCCGGGGACATTCTTGCCTTCCAGCTGCAGGCCCGAGATTTTAAAGCGCTCGCGGCCCTTCAGGCGGTAATGCTCTTCTGCACCACGGAACCCCACCTTGCCGGGCGAGACGGTGAAATCAAGGCCCAGTTCCCACAGCGTATCGCCGGGGCCTTCGTTTTCAAACGGATACATTTCCGAATTGTCGAAGGGGAAGAACAACAGATAGCTTTCGGTGCGCAGCATATCCAGCGTGGTAAAGCGGCACGGGATGATCCCCATGGCGGCGCCTTCTTGCAGAATGCGGTCCCAGATCAGGCCCGCATCTTGGCCACGGCAGAAAATCTCATAGCCGCGCTCGCCCGTGTAGCCGGTGCGCGACAGCGTGATGGGCTTGCCAAACAGGCTGGTGCCCATGTGGCTGAAATAGGGCAGCTGGCGCACGCCGGGGATGTGCTTTTCCAGATAGTCCACAGCCAGCGGCCCTTGCAGCGACAGGTCGTGCAGCTGGTCGTCAAAGCGCACCGAAACATCGCGCCCACTGGCCGCCATCGTCAACTGCTCGTGCCCTTGGCCCGAACCATGCACCACGGTGAAGCTGTCCGGCCCAAAGCGGTAGATCACGCAATCGTCCACGAACTTGCCCGCATCATTCAGCATGCAGGCATAAACTGCCTTGCCCGGCATCAGCTTTTCCATGTTGCGTGTGGTGGCACGCTCGATCACATGGCTGGCAGCAGGCCCGGTGATATGCACCTTTTTCAGCCCCGACACATCCATCAAGCCCGCCTTGGTGCGGATGGCCATGTATTCCAGATCCGGATCGCCCGCATAAGACCACGCCGTCCCCATGCCAGACCAATCCTCCAGATTGGAGCCCAAAGCCCGGTGACGGTCGCCCAAAGTCGAGAATCGCCAAGAATTCGTCATAGTTCCCCCCGCAGGTTCAGATTTGGCCGAAGTTTGTAGGGCGCTTACGCAAAAAGCAATACTCAAGTGCAACATATTTTCTTGTCAGCAAACAAAGCCGCCGCCAGATGAAAAAAGGGGCGCCAAAGCGGCGCCCCTTTTCCATAGGTTTTGCGGTAGCCTTAGACAGGAAGCTGGAAGTACCAGTTCGACCACAGAACCACAGCCAAGCCGGCCAGCAAAGCAAGGTAGGGCAACATGCCTGCCTTACGCTCGCCCAGATCGCCGTCTTTCAACCCCAGATCAGCCATTGCATGGGGCGGGAACTTACCGCCGTCTTGCACCCAGTGCCGATAGGCAAAGACCGGGATGATCAGGGCGGCAAAGATTGCGCCAGATGTCAGCGCGTTGGAATAGCCCCAAACTTTCGCCCCTGCGCCCAAGAACAGCGCGTTGACAAAGGCCAGCAGGGTGTTCACGCCCAGCAGGAAATTAGGTGCTTTCCACGGGCGTGCGATATGGCCCGAGTCGATCCGGTGGATCCAGCCTGCGTTCAGGTTCAAGAAGTTGAACGTGATGTAACCCACGTTGGAAATGGCCAGCACGTAGAAGTAGCCCGACAAGTCCGACGCCAGCGCCAACAGGATGACGTTAAAGCCAAAGTCCGTCCACATAGCGCCCGTGGGCGCGCCGTGGCTGTTCACCTTGGACAGATACTTGGGCAGCCAACCATCGACCGACCCTTGATACAGGGTGCGCGACGATCCCGCCATGGCGGTCATGATAGCCATGAACAGACCAAGGATCATCAAGATCACGAAAATCTGCGTGACAGCATTGCCGCCGCCAACCATGTTGCCCAAAGCTTCGCCAACGCCCGTGCCGTCAACGATGCCCGATGCCAACATGCCCGATTGACCCAACACGCCTTGGAAGGCGAAGGGGATCAGGAAGTAGAACACGCAGCACAGCAGGCCCGAATAGAATATAGCCCGGAACGTATCGGTCTTGGGGTTCTTGAGTTCCGAGGTGTAGCACACAGCGGTTTCAAACCCGTAGGTCGACCATGCCGCGATGTACAAGCCACCCAAGAACAGGGTCCAGCCGCCATTGTTCCATGTGCCATCCACGCCGGAATACGCGGCTGTGGGGGGCAGCAGGCCCATGACATTGGCGCTGTCAATCGCACCGGTCAGGATCGGGACCAATCCCACCAGCAGCAAAGGCACCAGCACAATGATCGCCAGCCACTTTTGCGCCGAGGCTGTGTTGGCAATGCCGCGATGCTGAATGGCAAACATGATCAGCATCAAGACCACGCCAACCACGAAGGTCGCGTTGAAATGCAGCGTGCCCACGCCAGGGACAGCAAAGCTTGCCGCTTCCCATGTGCGGAAAGCGGGGGTCAAGGCTGCGACAGCATCCGCCGAAGCAACAGCCGTGATCGCATCCGCAGGCGCCGTGCCTGCATTGGCTGCGATATAGTCGATCACCGACTGCGTGGCCGCCGTATAATCGGCGGCATGGGCTGCCACCCATTCCAGCACCATGGCACTGTCAGCCGCAGGGATCGGGAACAGCGCGTTCAGGATATAACCTGCCGCGATGGAACAACCCAAGGACAAAACCGGGCTCCAGGCAAACCAGTTGCACCAGACCGACAAAGGCGCAATCAGTTTGGAATAGCGCAGCCATGCTGTCGCCCCATACACCGAAGCCCCGCCCGACTTGTTGCCGAACATGCCGGCCATTTCGGCATAGGTGAAGCTTTGCAAAAAGCCCATCACCATCGAAATGATCCATACCAAGAAAGCCAGCTTTCCGGTCGTGCCCGCGATCCCACCAATCGAGAACAACACCAAGGGCGGCACACCGGCCGCAACCCAGAAAGCGCCCTTCCAATCTAAGGCGCGGACCAGTTGGCGTTCGCCACCCGCGCTTGATTCCATCGTCATATCTAACCCTCTCCCGTCATGTTTTTGCTCGCCCTTCGCCTGAGGATGGCCAAGGGTCATTCGCACCGGGCATCAAGCCCAGATGCAGCATTAAAAGCACGAAGGACGATTCAACGCTAGAAAATTTTATCTGGCGGAAAAATTGTTTACCTGACGGCCGCAGCAATCGCCCCATTTTGCCCAAATGCGCAGCAAAAAGCCCGGCGCATCGTGGCGCCGGGCTTCTTGAAGAGGCTGAAAAGATTAGTTCTTCAGATAGCTTTCCATCGAATCTTCCAGCGCATCTTTCCACGGCGTGTGGTGCACAGGGGCCATCGTGCCGGTGATCACCGACTTATAGGCATGGTTGCGGAAGGCCATGATTCCGGCCTTCTTATGCTCTTTCCATTCAAAGAAAGCATCGCAGGCCCCATCAACATCGAAGGCGGGGTAGTCTGTCTCGGCGATCAGTTCCTTTACATAATCGCCTTGATAATGAATGGCGTCATGCGCGTCTTTGCCTGCATCCTCACGCGCCACGCGGTCTTTCACATCGTCCAGCATCACAGCCTTTTCAGACGGCAGGGCGATCTTGCCCATGACGGCATCGCGCACCCACCACGCTTGGGCGTCAAACATGTTGAAGGTGAACCACTGGTCTTGCATGCCCAGATAGAACAGCTTGGGGTTATTCACCCAAGCCACGCCTTTATACAGGTCGGCGGCGGCCAAGCGGTTGGCTGTTTTCAGGCGCAGATCGTCGGGCAAGAAGGGGAAGTGGTGCTTGTAGCCGGTGCAAAGAATGATCGCATCGACCTTTTTCGACGTGCCGTCGATGAAATAGGCCGTCGTCTCATCGACATGGTCCAAGGCAGGCACTTCGTGGAAGTTCGACGGCCAGTCATAGCCCATGGGCGCGTTGCGGTAGGCCACCGTGACCGACTTTGCCCCATATTTCCAGCACTGGCTGCCGATATCTTCGGCCGAATAGGACGAGCCAAGCAGCAGAATGTCCTTGTCATGAAACTCCATCGCGTCGCGGAAGTCATGGGCGTGCAGCACACGGCCGCCGTAAATGCCAAAGCCCGGATATTCTGGCACATTGGGGGTAGAGAAGTGGCCAGAGGCGACAATCACATTGTCAAACTCTTCCTCATACATCCGATCGGCCACCAGATCATGGGCCATCAGGGTGAAATTGCCCTTGGCCTCGTTATACTACACAAAGCGCACCGGATGGCGAAAGCGGATCCACGGGCGCACGCCGGCCTTTTTCACACGGCCTTCGATGTAATCGACCATCACCGCGCGCGGTGGGTAGGAGGCGATTTGCTTGCCGAAATGCTCTTCAAACGAGTAATCCGCGAACTCCAGCCCTTCTTTCGGGCCGTTGGTCCACAGATAGCGGTACATCGAACAATGCACCGGTTCGCCGTATTCGTCCAAACCCGTGCGCCATGTATAGTTCCAAAGCCCGCCCCAATCACCCTGCTTTTCAAAGCAGACAACCTGCGGAATCTCCTCCCCTTTGGCGCTGGCCGACTGGAAGGCGCGCAGTTGTGCCAGACCCGATGGGCCCGCGCCTATGACGGCAACTCTTTTTTTCATGGAACTCTCCCTAAGCTTGGGCCGTGCGAATCTGGCCTTGGGCGTAACCTATCCAGACCCTATGCTGAGTGTCAATTTTTCTTCCTGACGTGAAACGAACCTGTGATTTAAACCGGCATTCGGGCTTGCGGTGGCAGGCGAAGTGATTACCAAGGGCGCTATCCAAAAGGACCGCGCCCATGATCTCGCTTTCGCCCATTCACCGCGTCTTTGCGGGATTTGCCTGTTATTCCTTTGCCATGGGCAATATTTTTCCCCGCTTGGCGGATGTGCAATCGGGCATGGGCGTGTCGACGGCGGCGCTGGGCTTTGGGCTGATCGGCGCGCCCTTGGGCACGTTGGTGTCGTTTACCTTCGCCAGCCCCTATCTGGACAAGATCGGCTATGGACGCCTGCTGCCTTGGGCGCTGCCCCTTTTGGCCGCCCTTTACGCGCTGGCGGTCCATGCGCCAACGCCCTTGATCTTGTTCCTCATGCTGCTGCCCGTGGGCGTGGTGATCGGCTGCATCGAGATCATGCTGAACGCCGAGGCCGACCGGACCGAGTTTTTGCTGGGCCGCCGCATCATGAACCGCAGCCATGCGTTTTGGAGCATCGGGTTCTTTTCTGCCGGCCTTTTTGGCGCGCAGATCGCAAGCTTTGGCATCAGCCCGCAATTGCATTTGGCACTGGTGGTGCCACTGGTGGCTGTGGGCAGCTATCTGGCCTTGCATGATTACACCCCCTCGCCGCCGCGCGGGGTGACGGGCGATGGATCCTCGCCACGTTTTGTTGCCCCCACTTTGGCTATCTTGCTTTTGGTTGCTGTCACCATCCCTGCCATGCTGTTGGAAGGCGCCAGCATGGATTGGTCGGCCATCTACATGCGCGACGCCTTTGGCGCGGATGAGTTCTATCAAGGCATCGCCGTGGCCTCTTTCGCCGTGCTGCAAGGCTTGATGCGGTTTTATGCGGACGGCGTGGTCGAGAGGTTCTCCCCGGCAGGCCTAGCGCGGGTGCTGTTTGTCGTGCTGGGGCTGGGCTGTGTAACGGTGGTGCTCTCGCCTTGGCCGATCCTGTCGCTGGTGGGGTTTGCGGCGATGGGGCTTGGCACCTCGGCCATCTTTCCCTTGGCCATGTCTGCCGCAGCCCAGCGCAACGACCGCGCCTCGGCCCTGAACATCGCGGCCCTCGCACAGTTTTCGTTCATGATCTTCCTGCTCGCCCCGCCGATCTTGGGCTATGTCGCCCATGGCTGGGGCATCAGGGCCGCTTATGGCATAGCCCTTCCCTTTGTGCTGATAAGCCTTCTCACAGCGGGCGCTTTGGGCCAAAGGCGCTGAAAAGCGGGGCACC
>CAXNKP010000152.1:0-5999 GCA_964202815.1 Stagnihabitans sp.
CTTCTTTCTATCTTCGAAAGTGGCGATTGCTTTTGCCACTTGCGCCTGCAGATCTTTAAGTTCTTTAAGGGAAAGATTGTTGACACTGTCCATGTGTTCGATCCTCATATGACCACACGATTCGGATAATATTTTTTTTTTCATATTGCAAGAGGATTAACCTAAGCGTCAAACACAGCGTCAAACACAGCGTCAAAAAACACCTTTTGCCTGCCTGATCCAAGCTAAAATACCCGCATTGTTTCGAAAATTGCACCAGTAGGCCTGACGTGCTGTGAGGTGTTATCGATTTATTGTAGGACTTGAAACCGTCACCCATAAGTCTCTCGGGTGCAGCTTATTGCTGTGGGCTTTGGTTTGGAACGCAACTGCTGCCGCTATGGCCAAGAATGGTGGATAGAGTCCCCTTACTGCGCATTCAAAAAGCAGGATGTCTTGTCTGCGATATCTTGAGGTGAGGCATCCCTTTGAAAAAAGTCAACAAATCCGACTTTCGGCAGCATAAGGTAGGTCATCGTCGTATGGTCAACCATATATCCCGGCTCACGCTTTTCGGGAATTTGATAGTAAACTTTATAGGCTTTTGCAGCAGTGGCCGTTTGGTCTTCGGTGCCAGACAGCGCGATAAGGCCTTCAAAATTGCTGGCGTAATCGGCCAGAACAGCTGGCGTGTCACGCGTTGGGTCAACTGTGATAAACACCGGCGTCACGTTCAGGCCCTTCTTGGCCAGCAGGGCTGCAGCTTCAGTGTTGCGGGCATTGTCCAATGGGCAGACGTCAGGGCAAGAGGCAAAGCCAAAATAGATCAACGCAGGCTTTGCCAGGAGGGTGGCATCTGTCACAGGTGCACCTTTGGCGTCAATCAGATCGAAAGGCCCGCCAATTTCGCCCCCCGCAATAGCGCCGGTGCGACAAGCTGCAAAGGCATCGGCGCTTTGTGCCTGCAGCACATGGTACACCTGCCATCCAAGCAAGGCCGCCAAAGCAATGGACGCGACACTGACGTAGAATTTTGACATCCGACCCTCCATTCTGATGCGGCGCAGCGTAATATTGGCCGCCTTCTTGGCTATGTAATCTGTCTGGCGCAGGAGGGCGAGGGGTGCATCTGGCTTATTTGCAAACTCATAGGTTTCTAAAGGCATTGGCGGAAATGGGGCGCTATTGCGGCGAAAGTCACAGGTCTGTGATCGAAAACTGGAGGGATTACGTCGAAATTGTGGCGCTTTAAAACGCCCGGCTACCCCGCCGAAATTGAATACCTTCAAAACTGAGACTGCCTTAATGGTTCGTTAACCAAACATGCCCAATATGGACCCAATCGAGCAGGGTGTCTTTGCATGGAATCCAATTGGGCGACTGAACTTTTCCTGGTGTCCATTGCGCTGACAGCTGCAGCTCTGGCTATTGCGGCCATCGTTTTGCTAGAGTGGCGTAGCAAAAGGCAGCCGGTAACGATCTTTGCGCAAGATGCCACCGCCACCGTTTTCCTGTTTGACGGGGAGGCGCTGATTGATAGCACACCGTCCGCCCGCGCGCTTTTGCGGACAAGACAGATGCCAGGAACGGCCTGGGC
The DNA here is from genome assembly GCA_964202815.1 of Stagnihabitans sp. Classification (GTDB taxonomy): domain Bacteria; phylum Pseudomonadota; class Alphaproteobacteria; order Rhodobacterales; family Rhodobacteraceae; genus Stagnihabitans. The sequence continues at coordinate 1,577 of CAXNKP010000152.1, forward strand.
CAAGCTTTCCACTTATCTAGCCCCGCATTTTGCCGACCTAGACGCCAAACTGGCACGCCTGCCTGTGGAAGGGGCTTTCACCGTGCACTCAACCCTTCATCCGGAAAGCCCGCTGGTCTTGCAGGCCGAACTGCGCGGTGGCCTGACGCGTCTTGTGCTGGCCGACCCCAACCAGGACAGTGCAGCAAACGGGCAAGATCTGATGGCCCAGCGCGCCCTGCAAGAGGAACTGGACCAGTTACGCGATACGGTCGCGCGTGCACCATTCTTGATGTGGCGAGAAAGGGCCAATGGCGACATCGTCTGGGCCAACGCCGCCTATATGCTTCAAGCGATAGAGGTCTTGGGCCTTGGCCAAGACTTGACATGGCCCCTGCCCCGGTTGTTTGAACGGCAGGCCACCGCGCAAAGCGTCACGGGGCAGCGCCAAAAGCTGATCCTGCGGCAGGGAAAGCCTGCTTGGTACGACCTGACCGGCTTTGCCGACGGGGAGGATCGACTGACTTTTGCCAGTTTGGCAGATCAGGCCGTTCACGCCGAAACCGCGCTGCGCGACTTTATGATGACCCTGACCAAGACCTTTGCCCATCTGCACGTTGGCTTGGCGATCTTTGACAAAGACCGACAGCTGGTCTTGTTCAATCCGGCCCTGTTGGACCTGACTGGCCTTCCGGCTGAGTTTCTGGCGATGCGCCCCTCGTTGTTGTCGGTGTTAGACGGGATGCGCGACCGCAATATGATACCAGAACCGAAAGACTACCGCAGTTGGCGCCGCCAGATGACCGAGATGGAACGCGCCGCCTCATCGGGGCTTTATGAAGAGACCTGGAGCCTGCCGGGTGGGCAAACCTACCGCGTGATCGGCCGCCCGCACCCCAACGGCGCTGTGGCTTTGATGATCGAAGACATTTCCGGTGAAATGCTGCGCACCCGCCGCTACCACGCCGATCTAGAACTAAGCCAAGCGGCCATGGACGAGGTGGAGGAAGCCTTTGCCGTCTTCTCCTCTGCCGGGCATCTGGTTATTTCGAACGCCGCCTATGCGCGGCTTTGGCAAGATCCGCCAGACACAGCGCTGTCAGACGAGACTCTGCGATCTGTTTCGGCGCGCTGGCGTGTGCAATGCGCGCCCAGTACGATCTGGGCCGATCTTGAAACTTTCGCCTCTGACAGCGACGACCGCACGGCTTGGCAGGCCGAGGTGCGGCTGTTGGACGGCCGCCTGATCGATTGCCGCTTTGCGCCCCTGTCAGGTGGGGCCACGATGGCCGCGTTCCGCTTGCGTGATACGACGGGAGGGCCAATGGCGATAAAGGCGCAACCCACCTTGCGCAAGCGCGCGTAACTGTCGGATTCCCTTCGGGCCGAAGGTGATCTAATATGAACCCATGACCCCGATAACCCTAGACCTGCCCACCGAGGCTGACACGACCCATCTGGGCCAAGCCTTGGCCCAAGTGCTGGGTGCGGGGGATTGTATTTTGCTGGAAGGATCGATTGGCGCGGGCAAATCGCACGTGGCCCGCGCCCTGATCCGCGCGCTGCGCGACCCGGATGAAGAGGTGCCCTCGCCTACTTTTACGCTGGTGCAGACTTATCCCGGCGCGCCGGACATCTGGCATGCCGACCTGTACCGCCTGACGCATCCTGACGAGGTGCATGAATTGGGGCTTGAGGCTGTGTTTGACGATGCCATTTGCCTAATCGAATGGCCCGACCGCTTGGGGGCCTATGCCCCAAAAAACCCAATCCGCCTGCGGCTAGATACAAAGGGGTTGGGCAGGGTGGCGCAAATTTGGGTTGGTGCAAGGGCAGAAAGTTTTGGCAAAGACCTGATGGCAAATTTGCGGCAGCTTAAGGCAGATGCGTTTCTGGCAAAGGCAGGCTGGGGCAGCGCGCGGCGGGTGGCGTTGGCGCAAGACGCATCGACAAGGTCTTACGCACGGCTTTGGGGTCACGGCACGGCGATATTCATGGATGCACCGCCTGATCAGGCGGATTGTGTGGCAGATTTTATCAAGGTGGGCCGTCACCTTCTGGCGCTGGGCCTATCGGCGCCCAAGATCCTTGCGCGGGATGTGGACCAAGGCGTCCTTTTGCTGGAGGATCTGGGCGATGGCCTTTACCCCGCCGTCATCGCAGCCCATTCCACTCTAGAACCCAGCCTGTACGAAGCGGCCACCGATGTGCTGCTGCATCTGCAATCGCATCCCGCAGCGCCCAACCTGCCCCACCTGTCGGCCCAAGACTGGGCTGAAGGGGCAGGTCTTGTCGCAGACTGGTATGGGCGCGCCATCACCGGAAAGGCCCAAGGCCGCGCCGAGATTGTCGCAGCCCTTGCCGCAGCGCTAACCCTTCTAGCCGATGGGCCACGCGTGATGATCTTGCGCGATTACCACGCCGAAAACCTGCTGTATCTGCCCAAGCGATCCGGCTTGGCGCGGGTAGGCGTGCTAGACTTTCAGTTGGCCCAAATGGGACAACCCGCCTATGATCTGGTGTCCTTGCTGCAAGACGCGCGGCGCTGCGTGCCGCCGCAGATTGAAGCCGCTATGATTGCCCGCTTTGCCACGGCGCGCGGAATTGATCTGGCCGCGTTTCAGGCAAGCTATGCAGCCCTTGGCGCCCTGCGCGCTTTGCGGATCTTGGGGATCTTTGCCCGCCTTTGTTTGGAGGGGGGCAAACCGAAGTACCTAAAGCTGATCCCACGCGTTTGGGCGCATCTTCAAACCAACCTGTCGCACCCAGACCTCGCCCCCTTGCGCGCCGTTTGCGACCTGTTTTTGCCAGAGCCCAGCGCGCAAGCCCTGCAAGAGATGAGGGTGCAATGCAGTCCTTCCCCCTAATGCTCTTCGCGGCAGGCTTTGGCACCCGCATGGGCGCACTGACCCGCGACAGGCCCAAGCCCTTGATCAAGGTCGCAGGGCGCGCTTTGCTGGACCATGCGTTGGATATTGCCGCCGTGCCCTGTGTGGCGCGCCGAGTGGTCAACTTGCATTACTTGGGCTGTCACATAGCGCAGCACTTGCAAGGCCAAGACATCGCCCTGTCATGGGAAGATCCTATCCTTGACACGGGTGGCGGCTTGCGTGCGGCCTTGCCGCTGCTGGGCGCAGGTCCTGTCATGATGCTGAACACCGATGCGGTATGGACGGGTGCGAACCCTTTGGATCAATTGGCTGCGGCTTGGGATGGCGACAAGATGGATGGGCTTCTGCTGCTGGCGGCACCCGATCAGGCGTTGGGGCATAAGGGGGCTGGTGACTTTTTGGTTGATGGCCAAGGGCGGCTGTCGCGCGCCAAGGGGGCTGTGGCGCCTGTTTATCTGGGTGCGCAGATTTTGCAGACAGATGGCTTGGCTGCGATCGACCAACAGGTGTTTTCGCTGAACGTTCTTTGGGATCAAATGATCAAAGAAGGCCGCATCTACGGCGTGTTTCACCAAGGCGGTTGGTGCGATGTCGGCCATCCTGAAGCCATCGCTTTGGCAGAAAGCCTCTTACATGGATAAAATCTTCGCCCTTCCCCCCGGTGTCGATTTCGCCACCGAACTGGTGCGCGGCTTGGGCGAGCGCTTTGCGGGGCGGCCGCCCGAAGCGATGGCGCAAATCACGCTTTATCTAAATAGCCAAAGAATGCGCCGCCGTGTGACAGAGGCTTTCGTGCAAGGCAAAGCCACCTTCCTGCCGCGCCTTATGGTTCTGTCAGACCTTGCCCAGCACCCGATCCTGTCAGACCTGCACCCAGCACCCAGCGCGTTGGGGCGGCAGTTGGAACTTGCCCGCCTGATTGAGCGTTTGCTCATCGCCCAGCCCGACCTTGCCCCCCGCGCTGCCCTATTCGATCTGGCGCAAAGCCTTGGCCTGTTGGTGGATGAGATGCACGACGAAGGGGTGGTGGCCCAAGCCCTGTCTGCCCTTGATGTCACGGGCCATTCCGAACACTGGGCCCGCACGCAGCAATTTCTGCAGATCATAGCCCCCTTCATGCTGGCCCAAGACGGCCCTGCCCGCCCGCGCATGGCGGTTGAGCGGCTGGCAGCACTTTGGGCCACGCAACCGCCGCAGGGGCCAGTGATCATTGCGGGGTCCACCGGATCGCGGGGGCCGGTGGCAACCTTGATGCGCGCGGTGGCGGGATTGGCGCAGGGCATGGTCGTGCTGCCCGGCTTTGACTTTGACCTGCCCGATCCTGTCTGGGCGCGAATGGAAGATGCGTTGACCTTTGAAGATCACCCGCAGTACCGCTTTCGCCGCTTGATGGACGCCCTGCACATCACCCCCGCACAGATCAAACCGTGGCGCAGTGCAGCGCCAGTGGACGTTGAACGCAACCGCCTGATCTCGCTTTCGCTGCGCCCTGCGCCTGTCACCGACCAATGGCTGGTCGAGGGGCGTTTGCTGCCCGACCTTGTCGCCAGCAC
>CAXNKP010000153.1:0-5954 GCA_964202815.1 Stagnihabitans sp.
TACCCACGCCTCGCCCCCTATGCCGGTGAACAGGGCAAAGCGGCCATGGCCGCACAGATCCAAGGTGGAATGCTTTTTGCCCGCTGCATCAAAAATCCACACATGCGGCAGGCGCGCGCCGGGCCATGTGGTGGGTTGGTAGTGCAAAACCGCGTCCAACTCAAACGCGGGTTCCATCTGGCCATCGGTGACAACGGCAGCGCTGCGGTAGCGCTGGTTCATTTCGATGCCATGGGCGTCGAATTCGTATTTCTTAAAGGCAATCGCCTCGCGCAGGGCGGCGCGCTGCGCCTCGCCCGCCGGTGTGGCATCGGCGCGGGCGTCCATATTGGCGCGGATTTTGTCGTGATCGGTGCCGCCTGTCATGCCAAGGGCCTGAAAGATCGGCCCAAACTCGCCGATGGATTGGTTGGCGCGGGTGACGATTTGGCGCGCAATCGGCGCACGTTCGGTGGAATAGCTGTCCAGCAGCGCGGGGGTGGCCTGCCCCTTCACCACCATGGCCAGTTTCCAAGCCAAGTTAAACCCGTCTTGGATCGAGGTATTCGACCCCAGACCGTTTGACGGCGGATGGCGGTGCGCTGCATCGCCCATGATGAAGACCCGCCCCTTTTGCATATGGGTGGCAAACATGTTGTTCACGGTCCAAGTGTTGGCAGAGATCAGATCAATTTCCAGATCAGGGTCGCCCACCAGTTGGCGGGCCACTTGGGTTGCCAAGGCCGCATCGATCACGGGGGCGGGTTGGTTGATGTCATAGCCCCAAACGATCAGCCATTCGTTCCACGGCCGCACCATCCGCACCAGCCCCATGCCGATGCCCCCCACATCCGCACCGGGTTGCATCACCCAGTACAAAACCGAAGGCCGATGCGCGACATATTTCGACAGATCGGCGCGAAACAGAATGTTCATCGACCCGCCAACACCCATCTTGCCCTCGAACGGCAATCCGGCGTGTTCGGCGACCAAGGAATTGCCGCCATCGGCCCCGACAAGGTATTTCGAGCGTACGGTCAAATCCTTGCCCGTCAACTTGTCGCGGCAGGTGGTGGTCACACCGGTGTCGTCTTGCACATGGTGCAGGTATTCCACGCTCATCCGGCTTTGCGACCCGCGCTGGCAGGCGGTTTTGAACAGCAGCGGTTCCATAAAGGTTTGCGGCAGGTCGTTCATCTCGCAGGGCGAGGACAGCAGATGTTCGGCCTTGGACATGGGATGGGTGCCCCAGGAATTCATCCGGCCAATCTCTTCGCCCGCAAGGCTGACGCAAAAGATATTCTCGCCCATCTGGGCTTGGGGGGTGGCAAAAAGATAGGCTTCGTCCTCCACCTCGCGGCCCAGATCACGCAGCACCTCCATGCAGCGCTGGTTGGTGATATGGGCGCGCGGCGTGTTGGCCAGCCAGCGGTAGCGGTTGATGACAAGGTTGTCGACGCCGTAACTGGCCAAAAGGGCCGCGGTGGCCGACCCTGCAGGGCCGGTGCCAATGATCAAAACCTCGGTGGTGATGTCAGCCATGATATCCTCTGGTGTGCGGCGGGTGCCCGGCCCAAGCGGCCTGCAACAGGGCGCGAAGTGCGGGCTTTTCCAAGGGGCGGGGGTTGGGATAGGGGGATTGTGTGGCAAGGTCGGCCGCGCGGTCAAGATCGGCCTCGCGCAGGCCTAAGGCGCGCAACGATGGGGGGGCGTTGAGGGTTTGGGCAAAAGCAAAAAGCCCCTGCCCCGCCGTTTTGGCCCGCAAAACTGCTGCCAAAGGCGCCAAAAGATCCGGCACAGCGGCCTCATTATAGGCCACGGTATGGGCCAGAAGGACGGCATGGGTTTGGGAATGCGGCAGCCCAAAACTGCCACCCAAGGTGTGGCACAGCTTGTGGTGCAGACCCATACCCACTTGGCCCAGAACGAGGCCGCATAAAAAGCCGCCATATTGGCAATTCGCGCGGGCTTCCAGATTATGCAAGTTTTCCAGAACCTTGGGCAAAGCAGCGATCAGCATCTGCGCGCCTTGCAGGGCCAGAGTGCTGGTCAAAGGGTTGCGGTCAGGGGCGTAAAGCGCCTCGGCGGCATGGGCTAGGGCATTGAGCGTCGAGGTAACGGTGAGCGCGGCGGGCAGGCTGGTGATCAGGCGCGGATCATAGATCACCCCCTGCGGTTGCAGGCGCGGATCGGTCTGTGTGGTTTTGCGCCCCGCCTCGGTTTGGCCCAAGATGCCCGTCGCCTCGGATCCGGCATGGGTGGTGGGCACGGCGATATGGGGCAAGCCGGTGCGCAAGGCCAGTGCCTTGCCCAAACCCGTGACCGACCCGCCACCAAAGGAAATCAGCGCATCGGCCTGTGCGACTAGAACGTGGGGCAAGGCTTGCAGCGTCACCTCAACCGGCGTGTGCATCTGCGCCATGGGCAAAACGGCCACAACGCTGGGGCCGATCTCTGACGCCAAAGCCCGCGCTTGCGCGGCGTGGCCGGGGGTGGCCAAAACCACCGCGCGCGCGAGCGACATACGCTGCAAAGCAGCTGCCACCGCAGGGGCGGCCGCTTCGCCAAATTGAGCGTGGATGGTCGATAAGCGCAGCGCAAAGGTGGGTATTTGGGTCAAGGCAACCTCCAACCTTAGGCTAACCTGAAGAAATTTGAAACTTGATCGGTTTATCAGGGTACTTTATACCATTTTGGTATGAAGATAGATCCGCGACAGCTTGAGATGTTAGCCGCCATCGTGCAAGCGGGCGGCTTGACCGAGGGTGCAGCCCTGTTGGGCAAGTCGCAACCGGCCCTGTCACGATCGGTCGCAGCCCTTGAGGCGCGCTTGGGCAGCGCCTTGTTCGTGCCCGGTCGCCGCCCTTTGCAGCCGACAGAACTTGGTGCGCGCTTGGCTGAAGAAGGCGCGCGCATTCTTCAGGCAGCGCAGGCCGCAGGCCAAGCGGTGCAAAGTTATCGGCTGGGAAAGGCGGGGGCGGTGCGCATGGGGGGCACGCCGGTGTTTATGGACGGCGTGATCGTGGCGATGATCGCAGGGTTTCAGGCGCAAAATCCCGATGTGCGGCTAGAGCAAAGCTATGGCTATGCGCCTGATCTGGCGGCATCGGTGCAAAATGGCGCGCTGGATCTGGCGATTTGCCCGCTGCGGCCGGATGATCTGCCCGAGGGGTTGGCCTTTGACACGCTATTGCCCGGCCGAAACGTGATTGCCGCGCGCGAAGGGCACCCTTTGCTGCGCGGCCCTGCCGTGACGGCGGCGGATTTGCTTCGGTTTCCTTGGATAGCCCCGCCCACCAACAGCCCGCTTTACGCCGATTTGCAGCGGGTTTTGTCAACCATCAGCACCGAACAGATCCGCATCAGTTATTCAGGCGGCAGCCTTTCGGCCGTGATGGGGATGCTTGCAGGGTCAGATAGCTTGACGGTCTTGCCCTATTCGGTACTTTTCGCGCTGCGGCGGCAATATCGGGTGGCAGCACTTTCGATCCGCATTGAACATCCTGACCGCAAGCTTGGATTGATGTATCGCACCAACTTGGGCCTTAGCCCTGCCGCGCGGCGATTGCGCACCTATCTGACGGGTCAGTTTGAAACCTTGGCCGCCACGATCCAGCATCACGAGCGGCAGTCTTTGTGGCGCAGGTAACGGCGCGTCAGGCAGCCTGCGCTGAATGCGGCCCTTTAGCAGAAAGCGGGTCGCTTTTTGATGTAATCTTGGGAGAAGCCTTTTTGTCGAAGCGACCATCCATCGCCAAAGCTGCCTCTGTCCAAGGAGGTCGGCCGAACAGCGGGGTTTTGATGGCGTCTTCGGCAGCCTGAGACACTTCAGCCGCAAAGATCGCCGTTTGACGCGCCTGATCCGTCAAATCGGCCAGATCAAGCTGCATCTGTTGAACTGCGTTCGCCCGATACTCCCCCTGGGCGGTGCGGTAAAGCGCCGTCAAACGGGCCGACTGATCGCGCAAGCAGCACGCCAACTCGGCTAAGGCAGCGGCAAGGTCAATCTGGGCAAAACTTGTAAACCCTGACAGGTCCGTCTCACCCCCCTGCCGCAGCTTTTGCGCCAGCAAATCGACGGCCCTTTCCACCTCGGCGTAAGCGAAGGGAAAGGCGGTCGCGCCGGGCACAGGATTGAGAGGATTTCGTGCCAAGGCGGTTATGCGCTCGACCAAGGCCGTGATGAAGGCGGCCTGGTCTATCTGCGCGTTGATGCGCTTTTGCCACAGCTCCTCAGCTTCTTGCCGGGCGGCTGCGGTGCTGGCCTGGGCCTTGTGCAGCACGCCTGCCAAGACTTGGGCCAAAGCAGCCACAAAAGCCGCTTCCCCCGCCAAGAGCTCTGCGCGCAACAGCGCATCTGCATGAGGCGGCAGGGCCAAGACCAAGCCTTGCAGCGCAACGTCGGGCAACAGGGCCAAGCTGGCAAAAGCCAAAACGGCAGGGCCGCTGAAGAGAGGAAGCGTCAGCGCCATGGCGGCGGCGGTATAATAGGGTCCCGCCGCTTGCCACGGTGTGGCTTGCAAAAGCCCCCCGAGGACCGACACCATGCCGCCAAAAGCCATAGCCACCAGAACTGCCCCCAAAGGCGCAAGGCTGCGACGCAGCACCACGGCGGTGGCCAGACAAGCCAAGACCAGTCCAATAACCACCGGTGCCAAGGGGTCGGCTTGGTTGATGTAAGCTATTCCCAAAAACAGCGGCAGGTGCAGCCACAGGCCAAACACCAGCCAGCGCGCGACTTTCAGACGCAGATGATGGATCGTCTGTGTCATGCCCACCCCGGCGACACTTGCGGGCACCGCTGTGGGGCGGAGGGCGCAGGGTAGGGGCATCGGCGGGCTGACTGGTCGTTCATGCCTTCAGTTTGGGCGAACTTCCTTAATCAAAGCCTAACAAACCGCCGATTCCCCCACGTTTGTCAGAATTTTTTGCTTGCCCTAGCCCTTGCGGCGCAACCGACGCACGAGGGCCGCATCCACGGCAGGGGTTACGAATTTCGACACATCCCCGCCCAAGCGACAAATTTCTTTCACCAGTTTTGACGCAATCGCCTGACGGCGGGCATCGGCCATCAAGAACACCGTCTCGATGGAGGCATCTAGGGCCCGGTTCATACCAACCATCTGGAATTCATACTCAAAATCCGCCACAGCCCGCAGGCCGCGAATGATGATCCCCGCCCCCACATCCCAAGCGCAATCAATCAGCAGGTTCTCGAACGGATGCACGATGATCTCGCCGCCAACCCGTGCGGCGATTTCGCGGCATTCTTCTTCCACCATGAACACCCGCTCTTCTAGCCCGAACAGCGGCGCTTTGTCGCGGTTGATGGCAACGCCAATCACCAATCGGTCAACCATCGCCATGGCGCGTTGGATGATGTCGATATGGCCCAAGGTGATCGGGTCAAAGGTGCCGGGGTAAAGGCCGATGCGCATGGGATGCTCCGCAGTTTTATCGGCTTAAGCAACATGACAGTGGGCGCGGGCGCAAGGGGCAAAAGTGCGGCGTCAGGCGGCCTCTAGCCGCAGCATTTCGGCGCGCACCTCTGCCGTCAGCAAGGCCGCAAAACGGTTCAGCCGATCCACGCGCCCATCATCGGCATAGCGGATCAGCCAAAAGCTGCGTTGCAGGCTGATTTGGTCGGGAATGACGCGCACCAGTTCGGGGGCGGCGGGCAAGGCAAAATCATGCACCACCCCCAAACCCGCCCCTTGGCGCAGAAAGTTCAGCTGAACCGAGACAGAATTCGACGCCAAAGGCGGCGCTTTCACCCCGATTTCGGCCAGATAATCCAGCTCTTTGTCAAAGATCATGTCGGGGATATAGCCCACAAAGCGGTGCGCGGGCAGGTCTTGCGGGCCGCTGATCGGCGGATGGGCGGCAAGGTAGGCTTGTGAGGCTGCCAGATGAAGGCGGTAATCTGTCAGCTTTTGTACGGTCAGCCGCCCCGCCGTGGGGCGCGACACGGCGAT
>CAXNKP010000154.1:0-5941 GCA_964202815.1 Stagnihabitans sp.
TTGGGCATCTATTACGTCACGATGGAGCGCAAAGGCATGATCGGCGAAGGCATGGCCTTTACCGACATTGACGAGGTGGAACACGCCTTGGCCGCCGGTGCTTTGCATTTGCACGCTAAGATCAAAGCCCGCCTGCGTCAGGTTGACGAAGAGGGCAACATTGTCTGGAAGCGCTTTGACACGACCCCCGGCCGTTTGCGCTTGGGCAATATCATGCCGCTTAACGCCAAGGCCCCGTTCGATTTGGTCAACCGCTTGCTGCGCAAGAAAGACGTGCAGGCCGTTATTGATACTGTCTACCGCTACTGCGGCCAGAAAGAATCGGTGATCTTCTGCGATCAGATCATGGGTCTGGGCTTTAAAGAGGCGTTCCGGGCCGGCATTTCCTTCGGCAAGGACGACATGTTGATCCCTGACACCAAGTGGCCGATCGTCAACGAAGTGCGCGATCAGGTGAAAGAGTTTGAACAGCAATATATGGACGGCCTGATCACCCAAGGCGAAAAGTACAACAAGGTGGTCGACGCTTGGTCCAAATGCTCTGACAAAGTCGCAGCTGACATGATGTCGGCGATCTCGGCGGTGAAATATGACGCGGCTGGCGCCGAGATGGAGCCGAACTCGGTTTATATGATGTCGCACTCGGGCGCGCGGGGTTCGCCAGCGCAGATGAAGCAGTTGGGCGGGATGCGCGGTCTGATGGCCAAGCCTTCGGGCGAAATCATCGAAACGCCGATCATCTCGAACTTCAAAGAGGGTCTGACGGTTCTGGAATACTTTAACTCCACCCACGGGGCGCGTAAGGGCCTTGCGGATACGGCGTTGAAAACCGCGAACTCGGGCTATCTGACCCGCCGTTTGGTTGACGTGGCGCAAGACTGCATCGTGCGCAGCCATGATTGCGGCACCGAACGCGGCATCACCGCCGATGTGGCGGTGAATGACGGCGAAGTGGTGCAGAGCTTGGCCGAACGCGTGCTGGGCCGTGTGGCTGCCGATGACATCGTGGTTCCGGCCACCGGTGAAGTCGTGGTGGCGCGCGGCGAGTTGATCGACGAGCGCCGTGCAGATCTGGTTCACCAAGCGGGCATCGTGACCGCACGAATCCGTTCTCCGCTGACGTGCGACGCGGAAGAAGGCGTTTGCGCGATGTGCTATGGCCGCGACTTGGCCCGTGGCACCTTGGTCAACCAAGGCGAGGCTGTCGGCATCATCGCCGCCCAGTCCATCGGCGAACCCGGCACGCAGTTGACGATGCGGACGTTCCACATCGGCGGCATCGCGCAGGGCGGCCAACAGTCGTTCCTCGAAGCCAGCCAAGAAGGCAAGATCGAGTTCCGCAACGCCAACCTCTTGTCCAACGTATCGGGCGAGCAGATCGTGGTCGGCCGGAACATGTCGATCGCCATCTTGGACGAGGCAGGGGCTGACCGCGCTGTCCACAAGCTGACCTATGGCGCCAAACTGCACGCCAAGGATGGCCAAATGGTCAAACGCGGCAACAAGCTCTTCGAATGGGACCCCTATACCCTGCCGATCATCGCCGAAAAGACCGGCGTGGCGCGGTTTAAAGACCTGATCTCGGGCATATCGGTGCGCGAGGATACTGACGAAGCAACGGGCATGACCCAGCGGATCGTGTCGGACTGGCGTTCTGCGCCCAAAGGCAACGAGCTTAAGCCCGAAGTGATCGTGATGGATCCGGCCACCGGCGAACCGATGCGCTCGGAAACTGGCACGCCGATCACTTACCCCATGTCGGTGGACGCCATTCTGTCCGTTGAAGACGGTCAGGAAATTCGCCCCGGCGACGTTGTGGCGCGTATTCCGCGCGAAGGTGCCAAGACCAAGGACATCACCGGGGGTCTTCCCCGCGTGGCCGAATTGTTCGAAGCCCGCCGCCCGAAAGACCACGCGATCATCGCCGAAACCGATGGCTATGTGCGCTTTGGCAAAGACTATAAGAACAAGCGCCGCATCACGGTAGAACCCGTCGATGAGACGTTGACGGCCGTCGAATACATGATCCCCAAGGGCAAGCACATTCCCGTTCAGGAAGGCGATTTTGTCCAAAAGGGTGATTACATCATGGATGGCAACCCCGCGCCGCACGATATCTTGCGGATCTTGGGTGTCGAAGCGCTGGCGAACTATATGATCGACGAAGTGCAAGACGTGTACCGTCTGCAAGGCGTGAAGATCAACGACAAGCACATCGAAGTCATCGTGCGCCAGATGCTGCAAAAGTTCGAGATCCTCGACTCGGGCGAAACCACGCTGCTGAAGGGTGAAAACGTCGACAAGACGGAGCTGGAGGAAGCCAACGCCAAGGCCCATCTACACGGGATGCGTCCCGCCGTGGCAGAGCCGATCTTGCTGGGCATCACCAAGGCCAGCTTGCAGACGCGCAGCTTTATCTCGGCGGCGTCTTTCCAAGAAACCACGCGGGTGCTGACCGAGGCTTCGGTTCAGGGCAAGCGCGACAAACTGGTCGGCCTGAAAGAGAACGTCATCGTGGGTCGTCTGATCCCGGCGGGCACCGGTGGTGCCACCAGCCGCGTGAAGAAGATCGCGACCGACCGCGACCAAACCGTGATCGAGGCCCGCAAGTCCGAAGCGGAAACCGCCGCGGCTTTGGCAGCCCCCATGGCCGTGATGGACATGGACGACGACAACGACTCCGGTCTGGTCGATACGATCGAAAGCCGCGGCGCATAAGCGCGGTTTAGGTTAAACCCTTGGCCCCTCGCCGGAAACGGCGGGGGGTTTTCTTATCAGGTGGCCGCGATGACCTTTTCTGACAACACGCGCGGCATTTGGCTGATGTGTGCCTCGATGCTAGGCTTCACACTGAACGACACGCTCGTTAAAGCGGTGTTTGACAGTGGGGTACCGCTGTCGCAGGTTATCTTGTTGCGCGGACTGGTCGCAACAGTTGGCCTGTTTGTAATAGCCGCGCGCAGCCCCGGCGGCTTGCAACTGCTGCCCAAGGGGCCGGATCGCTGGTATCTGACCCTGCGCACGATTGGCGAGGTGGCGGCCACCGTCACGTTTCTGGTGGCTTTGACCCATATGCCCTTGGCCAACCTATCGGCCATCATGCAATTTCTACCCCTCGCCGTGACCTTGGCGGCGGCGGTGGTGCTGAAAACGCCAATTGGCTGGTCTCGTCTGGCCGCGATCCTTGTCGGCTTTGCCGGAGTAATGCTGATCATCCGGCCCGGAGCTGCCGATTTTGACCGCTGGTCCGTATTGGGCTTGGCGTCGGTTGGCTTTGTTGTGCTGCGTGACTTGTCGACACGGTTTTTTTCCAGCCACCTGCCCTCGACCACGGGAGCGATCTGGGCCTCGGTGGCGGTGATGGGGATGGGCGGCGTCGATGTGGTGCGTGAGGGGTGGCACCCGCTGACCCTGCAAGCTTTGGTCGAAACGTCGGTGGCGGCTGGATTTTTGATTGTGGGCTATCTGGCTGCAATCAAGGTGATGCGCGTGGGCGATTTGGCGGTGGTGGCGCCCTTCCGCTACACCTCGCTGCTTTTTGCTATTCTGTTGGGGTGGGCGCTGTTTGGCACCCTGCCGGATCATCTAACGCTGATAGGCGCTGCGATCGTTGTGGCATCGGGCGTTTACATGCTGATGCAAGAGCGAGGCCGCTAGGGTCTGCGCCAGACCGTCCTGAATGGCTTGAAACAAAGACATTTTCCCCCTATGCCGCTGGTGCGATAAGGGCCTCGGGCGGCCATAGGAAAGCGAACCCAGCCATGATCACCCTGTCTGTCGTCATCCCCGCCAGAAATGAGGGCGAGAATATCGCGGGCCTTGTGCGGGCGATTGATGCCACGTTGCAGGCGCATCAGCCGTTTGAAATTATTGTGGTTGATGATGGATCTACCGACGAAACTGCGGCGCGAGTGCGCGCGATGGGTCTGGCTCATGTGCGCCTGCTGCGCCATCCCAAATCTGCGGGCCAAAGTGCTGCTGTCCATTCCGGTGTAATGGCTGCCCGCGCGCCTTTGATTTGCACGCTGGACGGGGACGGCCAAAACCCGCCGGAAGAACTGCCCCGCCTGATTGCGCCGCTGCTCGCCGACACGGCAGGGCTGATCGGCCTTGTCGCGGGCCAAAGGGTCAAGCGGCAAGACACATTTTCGAAGAAACTCGCCTCGCGCCTTGCCAATGGCTTGCGCGGTTGGCTGTTGCAAGACGCCACGCGTGATACGGGATGCGGGCTGAAAGCCTTCCGCCGCGATGCCTTTCTGGCTTTGCCCTATTTCAACCACATGCACCGCTACTTGCCCGCCCTATTTGCCCGCGATGGCTGGCAGGTGGCCCATGTTGATGTCAGCCATCGGCCAAGGGGGGCGGGGGCCTCGAACTATTCAAACTTGCAGCGGGCCTTGGTGGGGGCGGTGGATTTGTTGGGCGTTGCATGGCTGCTCCGCCGCCGCAAAAAGGTTAAACCTTTAGCCGAGAAAACACATGTATAACCTGTTGGAAATGATTGGCGCCGATACACCCTTGGATGCCATGTGGTTGACGATGGGGCTTTTGGGGCAGTTGATGTTCACTGCCCGCTTTGTGGTGCAATGGTGGGCGTCTGAAAAGGCGGGGCGGTCGGTGGTACCGGTGGCCTTTTGGTATTTCTCGATCTTGGGCAGTCTGATTGTGCTGGCTTACGGCATTCATAAGCTGGAACCCGTCATCATCATCGGCCAATTGCCCGGCACCGTGATCTATGCCCGCAACTTGTGGCTGCTTCGCAAAGAACAGGAATGAGGGCGCTTGCGGCCCTTGCCTTGGCCGTTTTGGCCGCAAGCGGGCTGTTTGCCACCTATCCCGCCCTCGACATCGCCACATCGCAGTTGTTTTATGATGGGTCCAGCTTTCCGATTGCGGGCAATCCTTGGGTTGAAGGCCTGCGCAACGCGCTTATCTGGGCCGAGGACGGTGGCTTTGTCCTGGTGGTGATCGCGGGATTTGCCAGCGCCAAGCGGCCCATTCTTAACCTGCTTTCCCGCGATTGGGCCTATCTGGCGCTGATCTTTTTGCTTGGGCCGGGTTTGATTGTGAATGGGCTGCTCAAGCGCCTTTGGGGCAGGGCGCGGCCCTTTATGACCCAAGATTTTGGCGGTGACAAACAGTTCAGCCGCGCTTGGGAATTCGCCGACCAATGTGCGCGCAACTGCTCTTTCGTTTCGGGAGAGGCGGCAGGCGCCACGGCCTTGGCAATCTCGATCTGCGTGGTGCTGCGCGCCAACACGGACCGGATGCCCGCCTATCTCTACCAAATGGGGCTTGGCTTGGCGCTGCTACTGCCCTTAGTGACAGCTTGGCAGCGCATGGCAGCCGGGCGACATTATCTGTCCGATGTGGTTCTGGGCACGCTTTTGGTGGTCTTTGTTGCAGCCTTGCTGCGTTGGTTTTATCGGCCCAAAGCAGCGCGCAAGCGCTGTTGACTTCCCCGGTGATTCCCCCTATCAGCCGCCTATCTTGGCCATAGGTTCGCCTGCGGCTGGGGTAAGACATTGGAACTGGTCATGATCCGGGTGCAAGCCCCGATCCTCTGGAATTCCTCCGCACCGCACCCGAGCTTGGGCGCGACTGCGGTTTTGCTTTTTGCGATGGGCGCAAAGGGCCGTGTCGAGAAGTGGCGCATCAAGCTTTGGTGCGAGTATTGACAGAGCAACACGAGGAACGTGCATGCCAACTATTCAACAGCTGATCCGCAAACCGCGGGAGGCACCAGTTCGCAAGTCCAAGTCGCAGCACTTGGAATCTTGCCCCCAAAAGCGCGGCGTATGTACCCGCGTTTACACTACGACCCCGAAGAAGCCGAACTCGGCTATGCGGAAAGTCGCCAAAGTGCGCCTGACCAACAGCTTCGAAGTGATCTGCTACATCCCGGGTGAAAAGCACAACCTTCAGGAACACTCTGTGGTTC
>CAXNKP010000155.1:0-5894 GCA_964202815.1 Stagnihabitans sp.
TGAAGCAGGGTTGGGCCTGTCTGTTCGGCGGGCTGATGCTGGGGGCTATCGTTGTCTCTAAGGTGGTTTGGCACGCCGATTGGCCCCTGCACCGCTATGACGCGCTGTTTATATTCGCGCTGGCGACGCAGGTGGTGTTTCTTAGGGCCAAGCTGGAAACTTGGGCCGAGGCGCGGGTGATTGTGCTGTTTCACCTGACCGGAACGGCGATGGAATGGTTCAAAGTGGGGGCGGGGTCTTGGGCCTATCCCGAGCTTGGAGTTTTCAAATTGCTGGGGGTGCCGCTTTTTTCGGGGTTTATGTATGCCTCGGTTGGAAGCTATATCGCGCGGGTTATTCGTATTTTCGAGATGCGATTTGCGCCCTATCCGCCGCTTTGGCAAAGTTTTGTGCTGGCAGGGGCCATCTATGTAAATTTCTTTGCCCATCATGTGCTGCCCGACATCCGTCTGGGCCTATTTGCCGCGACGGTATTGCTTTTTGGTCGCACGCGTGTGTGGTTTGTTGTGGCGGAGCGGGAAAGGTGGATGCCGATGGTGCTGGCGGCGTTCTTTTCGAGCATTGCTCTTTGGGTGGCCGAGAACATCGGCACTTTGACCGGTACTTGGATGTATTCCGGCCAAGTCACGCGGCATTGGACTGGGTTGGGCAAGTTGGGATCGTGGTACTTGCTGCTGTATGTGGCCTTTGTGACCGTGTCTTTGGTCAGCAGGAACGCCTTGGAGCCGGTCTCAAGTGGGCTTAAACAAACCCCCGCCAATGCAAAACGCTGACCCACAGAATGATGACTGCCAGAAGCGCAAAGGCGATCCGGGCGGCGGTGTCCAAAAACAAGCTCTTACGGCGTTGGGCTTTGTTCAGCCCTTGCAGATGGGCATAGCACAGATCATAAGCCCGCTTTGTGGCGTCATGGTCTAGTTGGCGGCGCAGTTTCGGGTTTTGGGCCAAATGTCGCGCTGCCACCAGTTCCCCCGCAGCCCTGCGCACGGGGCGCGGCAGGCGCCATTTGGCGCGGTTGACGCGGACTTCGAGCGTTCGGCCCGAAACATTCAGCCGCTGGGCTATCAGCGCAGAAAGCTTGTTTGTCATGTCTTTAATCGTCAGCTCTGTCATCGCCCCCCTCCGTCCGGTGCGAAGTTCTACGCTGCCTTTGGGCGGGGATCAACGCCTATGGTGGTCGAAAGGCTGTCGGGGTAATGTCAATAAATGCTAAGCACGATCCTGCACCCCGCCCGCGCCGATAAAGACCGCCCGCCCTTGGTCATTGCGCATGGCCTGTTTGGGTCGGGGCGCAATTGGGGCGCTGTGGCGCGGATGTTGGCCATACGGCGCGATGTGGTGGCGGTGGATATGCGCAATCATGGAGGCAGCTTTCGCGCGTCCAGCCAAAGCTACGCCGATATGGCGGGCGATCTGGCCGAGGTGTTGGCAAGCCTTGGCCCGGCTGATCTGCTTGGCCATTCGATGGGCGGTAAAGCTGCGATGCACCTGGCGCTGACCCAAGGGCATGTGCTGCGCCGTCTGGTCGTGGCCGATATTGCCCCTGTGGCCTATACCCACGACCAAGCCCGCCACATTGCCGTCATGCGCAGCCTTGATCTGACGGGCCTAACCTCGCGGGTTGGGGCGGACACGCGTTTGGCCCTGCAGGTCGACGATCCCGCGCTGCGCGCCTTTTTGTTGCAATCGCTGGACCTGAAATCCTTCCCTCCCGCATGGCGGCTGAACTTGGAGGCGCTAGAGCAAGCCATGCCCCAAATCATCGGTTGGCCGGATACCCAAGGCCAGTTTGACGGGCCAACACTGTTCTTGACCGGATCGCAAAGCACTTATGTGCAGGCCAAAGACCGCGAGGCCATTCGCGCCCTTTTCCCCCATGCGCGTTTTGCCAAGCTGATGGGGGCGGGACATTGGCTGCACGCTCAAAAGCCAAAGGCTTTTGCAGAGACCGTCGCGCTGTTTCTAGACGCCTAGCGCCACGATTTTTCGGCGAAAAATCAGGTCTTGGACGGCTGTCAAAACAATCAGGCTCAGCTGGGTTTGCGCATCCGGTTCAAAAGACCGTCTTTCAGGATGAAATGGTGATAAAGGGCTGCGACGACATGCAGGACGATCAGGGCCCAAAGAAGGGATTTCAGAAATTCTGCGTGCAATTCGCCTAGTGTGTCAAATCCACCGAAAAACGCCATTAGGCCAGTGACCGGCAGGGCGATCATCAAGGCGTAAAGGGCGATATGGCCCAGGTCTCCGCCCCGTTTCAGCCACGTGTTCGTTCCCGCGGGCGCATGCGGCACCCCGCGCGTGAACCGGAGCGCCAAACGCCAAGCCACCAGCGCCAGCACGGCACCACCCGCAATTATATGCGCCCAAGCGCCGATGGTTGTGGGCGTGGGGCCTGTGTGTTCAATCTGCTCCCAAAGCGCGCTCATGGCATCGTTGAACACCAGATTGAACACGATCAATAGCGCCACGGCCCAGTGCAAAAGGATTTGCGTATGCGAAAAGCCTTTGACCATCGGTCTCTCCAAACGGTGAGGGGTCAATGTGATGGCGTGCCATGGCCCTTCTGGTTTAAACTGTCAAGCTCAGCCCCCCTTGGGCTGCAGATTGCTCGGCCCTGTCCAGCATTTTCTGCAAGGCCGCACCCCGCGCGAAATCTGGGTCTGCGACCCCTTCGCCGCGAATGGCCGCGATGAAGCGCTGATAGATCGTGCCCAGAACGGGGCAGTCGACATCCGCCCAAATGGCACTTTCCAGATCGGTCGCAAGGCAAGCGCGCAAGGTGGAAGTGTCGCGCTCCCACTGCACCTCTAGCCCGCCCTTGGTGCCATAAATCCGCAAACGAAGGTCGTTCAGATGCCCGCTGGCAAAGCGCGTGGCCCCCACCGTGCCCAAGGCGCCATTGGCCAGACGCAGGTGGATGGCCACGCTGTCATTGGCATCCAAGGGATAGTCGCCGATCTTGTCACCCGGCGCTTTGGCAAATGTGGCCAGTCGGGCTGAGATTTCCTGAACCGTTTGTCCTGCTATAAATGTCGCAAAATCAAGGATATGGATGCCCACATCGCCCAAGACGCCTTTTGATCCATGCTGGGTCGAAAGACGCCACAGCCATTTGCTTTCGCTGTCCCAATGGCCCCAAGCCGGCTGGGTCAGCCAGGATTGCAGGTAAGACGCCTCAAAATGCCGGACCTCGCCAATTGCCCCTTCGGCCACCATCTGGGCGGCCTTTTGCAAAGACGCCACATTGCGATAGCTGAGGTTGACCATATTGACGACCCCCGCCACGGCGGCCGCATCCGCCATGGCCTGCGCCTGCGCCTCGGAGGTGGCGAGGGGTTTTTCGCACAAGATATGTTTGCCCGCCGCCAGCACCGGCATCGTGGTGGCGTAATGGGCGGCGTCGGGGGTGACGTTGGTGACGGCGTCGAACTCGCCCCATGCCAAGGCGGCCTCTAACGTGGCAAAGGTCTTGCGTATCTTGTGCTTGGCGCAAAAGGTCTTGAGTTGTTCGGGTTGCGTATCTACCCCGCCCACAAGGCTGACGCCTTTGATCTTGGCGAAGTGTTCGGCATGGTTGGCGGCCATGCCGCCGGTGCCAAGGATCAGGATGCGAATTGGCTTGGCCATCAGCGCAGTCCCTCTTCGCCGTCATGGTGCAGGCGGGGGCCGCGTTCTACCAAGGGTTCCAGCGCGATATCGATCGAGGTGTTGGGCGCGTCATTGGGGTTCAGGATGCGGGTCGACGGGTTATGGGCCCATTTGACGGCGTTCGAGATCACTTTTTGCACGGTGCTGTCGTGATAGGTCGGATAGGTTTCATGGCCTGGGCGGAAGTAAAAGATATTCCCCGCCCCGCGCCGATAGGTCAGGCCTGACCGGAACACTTCGCCGCCTTGGAACCAAGAAATAAATACAGTTTCCAAAGGTTCGGGCACGCCAAAGGGCTCGCCGTACATCTCTTCGGTTTCCAGTTCGAAATGGTCTGGCAATCCTTGGGCGATGGGATGCTGGCGCGAGGTGACCCAAAGGCGCTCACGCTCGCCGGCTTCGCGCCATGTCAGGTTGCAGGGCGCGCCCATCAAGCGTTTGAAAGGTTTGGAGAAATGGGCCGAATGCAGGAAGATCACCCCCATGCCGCCCCACACCGCATCGGTGACACGTTCGACAATCTTGTCATCTACCGCGCCGTGGGCCGCATGGCCCCACCAGATGAGCACATCGGTTTGCGCGATCTTTTCCGCCGTCAGCCCATGCTCGGCGTCTTGCAAGGTAACGGTCGTGGCCGTGATGGCGGGTTCGGCGTTTAGGGCTGCAGCAATCGTGCCGTGGATGGCGTTTGGATAAACCTCGGCCACGGCTTTGTTCTTTTGTTCGTGGACGTTTTCGCCCCAAACAGTCACGCGAATCGTCATGGCTTCCTCTTTTTTTGGGATGCTGTGGCCAAAGGGCAGGCGCAGTCTTGTCGAATTATGCCACAGGTTGGCAGTCTTGTACCAGAAGGGGGTGGAGGGGAGGGGCGTTAACTGAAAATTAATTTGGTTGTGGAAATGTCAGGGCATGAGATGGATTTTGATTATTTTCCTGCTGGGCGCCTGTGCCAACTCTCCATCACCGCGGATGATGGGGGCGCAATCGGTCAGCATCCGGCTGGATGGCCGCGATTTCACCATTTGGCGGAAAGGGAATTACTTTGAAATCGTCCGCTATGGTTGGGTCGGGCGGGACGATCGCCTGCGGGTCGAAGAAACCATGTTGGCCGCAGTCGAACAAGTCACAGGATGCAAAGTGCGCGTGAAGCGCGGCGATAGTGGCGCGATCAACGGGCAGCTTATCGCTTGTAAATAAGCGTATAGCCCGCATACACCCCTGCCGCGCCGAACAATATCGCCCACATCGGATCGCCGTTCCAAAGCTCAACCCCAGCCCACGCAATGGGCGCTAAGGTGCAAGCCCAGCGGACCCAAGCTTTGGCGAACATCGGGTGTTTGGCGTCTAGAAAGGGTTTGCGCGGGGCCATGGCTGTCTCTCACAGGTTGGGGGTTATTCATCACGGGGTACGGCGGGCATCAAGGGTTTTGGCACGGCTATCTGCGCCGGGCCTTGCCGCCACGCTGGCCTGCGCGGCCACCGGTTGAGCGGCCAGATTTGGAAACAGCCTCCTCCACCGCCTCTTCAATCACGCTTTGGCGGGCCAAGGGGTCATCTGCCACGGCGAGTTCCACGGCCTCTAGCCGCTTGACCTCATCCCTTAGGCGGGCAGCTTCTTCGAATTCCAAATTCTCGGCCGCTTTACGCATTTGCTGGCGCATTGCGTCCAGATGGGCTGCGAGGTTTTGGCCGACATGGGATTTATCGACCTTGGCTGTGATGCGGGATTGATCTGTGTCGCCTTGCCATAGGCCATGAAGCACATCTTCGACATTCTTCTGGACCGTATGGGGGGTGATGCCATGTTCGACGTTGTAAGCGACCTGTTTGGCGCGCCGCCGGTCGGTTTCCGAAAGGGCGCGCTCCATCGACCCTGTGATCCGGTCGGCATACATAATCACCCGACCCTCTACGTTGCGCGCGGCGCGCCCAATCGTCTGGATCAGCGAAGTTTCCGAGCGCAAGAACCCTTCCTTATCCGCATCCAAAATCGCCACCAGCCCGCATTCGGGAATGTCTAGACCTTCGCGCAACAGGTTGATCCCGACCAGAACATCAAACGCCCCCAGCCGCAAATCTCTCAGGATTTCAATGCGTTCCAAGGTGTCGATGTCGGAATGCATATAGCGAATGCGAATGCCCTGTTCGTGCATATAATCGGTCAAATCTTCCGCCATGCGCTTGGTCAGCGTGGTCACCAAGGTGCGCATGCCGCGCAAGGATACCTTGCGCACCTCGTCCAG
>CAXNKP010000156.1:0-5863 GCA_964202815.1 Stagnihabitans sp.
TTTTATGCTTATGAGGCCGTGGCAGGCCAAAAGCCCAATGCCCGTGCTGTGCAGGTGTTGATGACGATTGGTGTGGGCCTCTTGGCTGCCTTGATGCTGTTTGCAGTTTTTAACGACGTCATTGGCTGCGTATGACCGGCCCACCAAAACTTATCCACAGGAAATGGGCCAAACCCCCCAATGGCCGCGGCTGATTGCGATTGGTGCTTTTGACAAGGCCCTGACAAAAAGCTACTCATACGAGAGCAAGGGCCGCAATGGGCCCTTGCAGCATCTGGGCGGGGCTGTGGCATGATGAACATGGGCAAGAACAAAGCGGCAAAGGTCGTGGCGCGCAAGCGTTTGGGTCTTGGGCCAGCAGGAAAACTGATCCTCGCGGCCAGTTTTGGTCTGACAGGCGCCGGCGTGATGGTGGCCATGGTCACGGCACAAACGGCTGACACATCGGGCCTGTCGCTGGGCGTGGAAGAAGCCGCCCCTGCCCAGCCTTTGGCCCCGGTGCCCGCCGGATATACATTCGCCAAAGTGACGGTGGACGGGAATGACAAGGTCGATGTCCCGACCGTTCTGGCCTTTTTGGAGTTGCCAAAGGGCCAAGTTGTCACCGACGCCGCCTTGAACGACGCCTATCAGCGCATCGTCGCCTCTGGACTTTTTGCCCGCGTTGAACTGGTGCCGCAGGCCGATGGCCTTCTGATCAAAGTGGTTGAAAACCCGATGATCGGAACGATTGATTATCAGGGCAATGACTTGGTCAAAGACCCCGACCTTGAGAAATTCATCACCGAAAAAGCGGGGCAGATCTATTCGCCCGCTGCCGCCTTGTCTGACGCGGCCGTCATCGCCGAGGTTTACCGCCAAAATGGCCGCATGGCTGCGACGGTCACGCCTCGCATCATCCATAGGCCCGGCAACCGCGTTGATCTGGTGTTTGAAATCGTCGAGGGCTCGGTGGCCGAAGTCGCAAGGCTGAGCTTTGTGGGCAACAAAGACTTCTCTGACTACCGCTTGCGCCAGATATTGTCGACCAAACAGGCGGGCATTCTGCACAACTTGATCCAGCGCGATATGTTCCAGATCGACCGGCTTGAGATGGACAAGAAGATGCTGACTGATTTCTATCAGTCACGCGGCTATTTGGATTTCCAGATCCTTGACGCCGGGGCAACCTATGCCCGCGACCGCAACGCGACCTTCATGACCTTCACGATTTCCGAAGGCCAAAGTTTCCGCTTGGGCAAAGTCACGACGATTTCGGAATTAGATACCATCGATCCTGCCCCCTACGACAAGCTGAGCCGTCTTCGCTCGGGGGTGACCTATACGCCCACCATCATTCAAAATAGCGTCGAAGCGATGGAATCCCTTGCCCTGAAAAATGGGCTGAACTTTGTCGCTGTGGAACCGCGCGTCACTCGCAACGATCGGGATGGCACCGTGGATGTTACCTTTGCCATCGTCAAAGGCCCCCGCATTTTTGTGGAACGCATTGATATTGAAGGCAATACAACCACGCTGGATTCTGTTATCCGCCGCCAGTTCCGCGCCGTCGAAGGTGATCCACTGAACCCGCGCGAAATTGCACAGGCTGCCGAACGGATCAAGGCGCTTGGGTTTTTTGGCGATGTGCAGGTTGACAAAATGGCCGGCACTGCGCCCGATCAAGACGTGGTCAAAGTTGCCGTGACCGAAGCGCCGACAGGATCGCTGTCTTTGGGGGCCAGTTATGGGGCTTCCACGGGATTTGGGGTGAACATCGGTTTCTCGGAGCGGAACTTTTTAGGCCGTGGTCAGGGCCTGACTCTGAACGTACAAACCGGATCGGACAATCTGGACAGCAAAGTCGTGTTTAACGAACCGGCGTTTTTGGGTCGGGATCTGAATTTCGGGTTTGCCGCGGGGTATAACCAGACAACCCAGCAAAACTCGAATTACGATAAGACCGTGATCAGCATTTCGCCCTCGCTGGGCTTTGCCGTCAACGATTTGGCGCGGTTGCGCGTGAACTATGGTCTGTCCAGTGAGGATGTTTCGAACGTGGGCGGGACGACCGTCAACACCAGCTCTTCGGAGATATTGCAGGCGGAAGCGGGTTCGGCCATCCGTTCGTCGGTGGGCTTTACCTATAC
Source organism: Stagnihabitans sp. (assembly GCA_964202815.1). Classification (GTDB taxonomy): domain Bacteria; phylum Pseudomonadota; class Alphaproteobacteria; order Rhodobacterales; family Rhodobacteraceae; genus Stagnihabitans. The sequence continues at coordinate 2,130 of CAXNKP010000156.1, forward strand.
TTGGGATGACCGAAATTCTGGCCTGCGTCCCAACGGCGGCGTGATGGTGCAGTTTGGCAATGAATTCGCCGGACTGGGCGGCGACGTCAGGGTGGTGCAAACCTCGCTGCGGGCTTTGGCCGAAACCAAGGTTCTGAACGGCGATATGACCTTGCGCGCCAGTTTTGAGGGCGGGGCAGTGACCAGTTATGGAGATTATGTCACAAGGGTAACCGACCGTTACCTTTCGGCCGGCACGCTGCGTGGCTTTGAACCCAACGGCATCGGCCCGCGCGACTTGAACGCGTCCAATAAAGACGCCTTGGGCGGCAATTACTTCTCGGCCGTGCATCTGGAAGCGTCTTTCCCGCTGGGTCTGCCCGAAGAATACGGCATCAGCGGCGGCGCATTTGTCGAGGCCGGGTCGGTTTGGGGTTTGAACAACAGGGCAGGGACTGCAAAAGTTGGTGGTGACCCCGCAGACGGAACCGTTGACGATTCCATGCACATCCGCACCGTCGCAGGCCTGACGCTGTTTTGGACCACGCCTCTGGGCCCGCTGCGGTTTGATTTTACCCGCGCCGGGGCGAAGCAAGACTATGACCAAGAAAAGACCTTCGACTTCACCATTTCGACCAGGTTCTAAGGGGGGCTTGATGCCGAATTGGCCAAAAAGGCGGGCCTTTGGAGGGCGCCTTGTCGCATGGGCGCGTGCGGTTATGCTGGGGGCTTTTTTGGCAGGGGGCACGCCGATAGGGGCGCAAACGGCTCTCCCCGCCTCGCAGATCCTCACGCTGGATCAAGACCGCCTTTATGCCGAATCGCTTTACGGCAAGGCGCTTGAGGCGCGGTTGAGCGTGGTCACCCAGGCGCTTGTCGCTGAAAATCGCAAGATCGAGCAGGACTTGGCCGCCGAAGAGGCGGATTTGACCCGAAAGCGCCCCACCATGGTGGTGGCGACCTTTCAAGTCTTGGCAGATGCCTTTGACGCCAAGGTCGAGCAGGTGCGCACCGATCAAGCGGCCAAAGTCGAGGCTGTGAAAGTCCAGCGCGAAGAGGTGCGCAAGGCGTTCCGTACCGCTTGGCTTCCTGTTTTGGCCGAGATGATGCAGCAAATGGGGGTCTATGCCATTCTAAACCGCTCGACTGTGGCGGTGTCATTTGATTCGATTGATGTCACGGACCGCGCGATCAGGGCGCTGGATGCCAAACTGGGCGATGGCAGCACGCTGGGCACCACGGGGCCGCGCTTGCCTGCCCCGACCGATGGCATAGCGCTTGGCACCACGGCCCCCACTCCATAAGGCCAAGCCCGCTTGTCCTGCCTGTGCCAAGTTGTTAGTCACGGGGGAAATATGGCTCCCTGAACGGGTGCGAAGGGGGACGATGTGACAGATACACCCAAAGCGGTCTACGAGGCGGATCTTGCGCTGATCAAGCGGATCATCCCGCACCGCTATCCGTTCTTGCTGATCGACAAGGTGCGCGATGTCATCTTGAACGAAAGCTGTGTGGGCATCAAATGTGTCACCAATTCTGAACCGCATTTTCAGGGCCATTTTCCCGATATGCCCATCATGCCCGGTGTGATGATCATTGAAGCCATGGCGCAAACTTCGGGCGTGCTGGTGGGTCTGTCGATGGATCTGGTCGACAAACAGGCCAAGGTTTTCTTCATGGGCGTCGACAATGTGAAGTTCCGGCGCAAGGTTGTGCCGGGCGATGTGCTGGAGCTGCATGTCAAAGCGCTGCGCAGCGGTGGCAAGGTTTGGAAGTTCGAAGGCCGTGCCACGGTCGACGGTGATTTGGCCACCGAGGCGACCTTTACCGCCATGTTCGATCTGCCCAAGGCGTAATATGTCGATTCACCCCTCCTCAGTCATCGATCCCGCCGCGCGCTTGGGCGCGGGGGTGCGCATCGGGCCTTTCTGCGTGATTGGCCCCGATGTCATTTTGGGCGACAGGGTCGAGGTGAAGTCTCACGCCGTGGTCACAGGCTGGACAGATGTGGGCGCTGACAGCGTGATCTTTCCCCACGCCACCGTGGGCGAAGTGCCGCAAGATTTGAAATATCGTGGCGAGCGCACGCGCTTGATTATTGGCGCACGGTGCAAGATTCGCGAAAGTGTTACGCTGAACACGGGCACCGAGGGCGGCGGTGGCATCACTGAGGTGGGCGATGATTGCCTGCTGATGACGGGGGCCCATGTCGGCCATGATGCGCGCATCGGAGATCGGGTGATCTTGGCCAATGGGGTCGCCATTGCGGGCCATTGCCAGATTGGCGACGATGTGATCGTGGGCGGCTTGTCAGGCATTCACCAATGGGTGCGCGTGGGGCAGGGGGCCATTATCGGTGCTGTGACCATGGTGACCAATGATGTCATCCCTTACGGCCTTGTCCAAGGCCCGCGTGGTGTGTTGGACGGGTTGAACCTTGTGGGCCTAAAGCGGCGCGGCTTGGACCGTGCGGCGATCTTAGCCCTGCGGCAGGCCTATGACAGTTTGGCCAAGGGCGAGGGGGCCTTTCAAGACCGCGCCCGCCGCTTGGCCGAAACCGCCGAGACAGACGAGGTGCGCTTGATGGCGGCCTTTATTCTTTCGGGGTCTGACCGCTCTTTTCTGACGCCGACATGACTAGGCTGGCACTTGTGGCAGGGCGGGGGGCTTTGGCGGCGACCGTTGTGGACGAATTGCCTGAACGTCCGTACGTCTGCGCGCTGGATGGCTTTGCCCCCGATGGCTTGGTGCCCGACCTAACCTTTCGCATCGAACGCCTTGTGCCCTTTCTGCGCCATCTGACCGACCAAGGCATCACCCATGTGGCCTTTGCGGGGGCCGTCACCCGCCCGCGCCTTGACCCTTCGCTGTTTGATGCCGCCACCGCCCAATTGGTGCCCCATCTGATGGCCGCCTTCGCCACCGGCGATGATGCCACGTTGCGCGCCATTATCGCCCTGTTCGAAGACAGCGGCATTGCCGTTGAAGGCATCGAAACCCTCGCCCCGCACCTGTTGCCGCAAGCGGGCCTGTTGGCAGGTGTTCTTCCCGCGCAGGCCGAGGCTGACGCTATCCGCGCCGCAGCCATTGTTGCAGCGCTAGGTGCTGTGGATGTGGGCCAAGGCTGCGTGGTGGTGGGCGGGATTTGCTTTGCGGTTGAGGCTTTGCCGGGCACCGATCAGATGCTGGCCCAAGTGGCCGCCCTGCCGCAGGCCCTGCGCCCCAAGGGGCAGGGGTTGTTTTATAAGGCGGCCAAACCCGGCCAAGACCGCCGCGTCGATTTGCCGACTATTGGCCCTACTACCTTGCGCGGCGTACAGGCTGCGGGCCTAGCGGGCTTGGCCTTTCAGGCCGGATCGGTGATCTGCCTTGACTTGGTCCAGATGCAAACCATCGCCGCAGAAACGGGCCTGTTCTTGTGGGCGCGCTAAGCTTTTTTCTGATCGCGGGCGAACCTTCGGGCGATAGGCTTGGCGCAGCGCTTATGGCAGGCTTGCGCCAGCTGCACCCCGATGTGCGCTTTAGCGGCGTGGGCGGGCCTTTGATGCAGGCGCAAGGCCTGACCTCGCTGTTCGCGATGGAAGAGCTGTCGGTCATGGGCTTGGCAGAGGTCCTGCCGAAATATTTCCCCCTCAAACGCCGCATTGCCCAAGCGGCCAAGGCGGCGGTGGCGGCGAAGCCTTCGGCGCTGATCACCATCGACAGCCCCGACTTTTGCCTGCGCGTGGCCAAACTGGTCAAGGTGGCAAACCCTG
>CAXNKP010000157.1:0-5858 GCA_964202815.1 Stagnihabitans sp.
ATGGGTCATGTCGAAATTATAGGTGGTGGTCCGTTCTTTATACTGGGCCGAGTCCACGGTTTGAACTGTGGCCGCAATCCCCAGTTTCTTGAGCGATTCAATAAAGATGTTCACCGCCGCAATCGTATCAGATTCGCCGTTTGCCAGCAGGATTTCGAAGGTAAAGGCTTGGCCTTGGGCGTTTTTCAACACGCCGTCTTGAATGGTCCAAGCGGCCTCTTCCAACAATTTCGTGGCCGCGCGCAGATTGGCGCGATTGGCCTCTGATCCATCGGAAACCGGCTGGGCATAGCCTTCCAGCGCGCCGGGCAACAGGCTGTCTTTATAAGGCGCTAAAAGTGCTGCCACTTCCGGGCTTGCGGGCGCTGCCACATTGCCTGACAATTCCGAATTGTCAAAATAGCTTTGGATACGCGGGTTTGTCCCGCCGTGGATGGTTTGGTTGATCAGTTCAAAATTGAACGCCAAGCTCAAAGCTTGCCGCACCCGCCAATCGGCAAAGACCGGTTTGCGGGTGTTAAAGACCAAGCCATCAATGCCTGACGGGCGCTTGTGCGGGATATCTTCCTTGACAACATCGCCCGATTGTACGGCCGGAAAGTCATAAGTGGTGGCCCATTTCGCCGCATTGCTTTCGCGGTACATATCGATATCGCCGGCTTTCAAAGCTTCGACGATCACGGTCGGGTCGGCGAAATAGATGTATTTCAAGCTGTCAAAATTCCAAAGGCCTTTGTTAAAGGCCAAATCTTTTCCCCACCAATCGGGGTTGCGCTTATAAGTGATAAAATTCCCGGCATCGACCTGATCAACCACATAGGGGCCAGATCCGATCACAGGTTCCAGGCTGGAAACAGTGAAATCCTTCCCCTCCCATTGGGTCTTTTGCAAGATTGGGCGCAGGCCCAAAAGCAATGGCATTTCGCGGTCCGGTTCGGTGAACGTGAACCTGACCGACCTTGGCCCGGTTTGGGCTGCGGTCGCGATTTTCTTCCATGCTGCAGCGTAGCGTGGATTGCCCTGTTCGCCCAAGGTTTGATAGGACCACAAGACATCCTCCACCGTCACTGCCGCCCCGTCCGAGAATTTCGCCCCCGCGCGCAGGGTGAATTCGACATAGGAACGCTCCTCGTCCGTATCGACTGATTCGGCCAAAAGCCCGTACAAAGTGAAGGGTTCGTCGTAAGAACGGCCCATAAGTGTCTCAATTGTCAGCGCCGATATAGATCCTGGTGCCGATCCTTTGGTGATGAAGGGATTGAGCGCATCAAAGCTTCCCGGTTCGCCGAAGGTGATGTTTCCCCCCTTTGGGGCATCCGGATTGGCTTGGGGCAAAGACACAAAATCCGGTAGTAGGGCAGGGTCGCCATACATAGCGATGGCGTGGCGTGGTTCAGCCACCGCCGTGTTGACCATGAGCCCAAGGGTAAGTGCGGCGACCAATATGGGCAGGACTTTGACGAAAGGGACAGGCATCTGCATGGGTCCTCCAAAGGGGCTTTGGCGGTGACCCTATCGCGACTTGCGGCCTATTTCAAACCTTTAGCTTGAAGCTTGCGCCCAAGATGACTACAAAGAGCGCACTGCTCGATAGGTTTCTTGCCTGTATGAAACCTGCCTCAATGACTTAGCGCCGGCTTCGTGCCGGCGTTTTTTTATTTCTGGTCTGGCCCTTGCCTTTCTCTTCGCAGGTGCAGCATTGTGCCACAAAGTGGGAGTGTAGCATGACCCTATCCGGCAAAACCGCCGTCATCACGGGATCAAATTCTGGCATAGGTCTAGGCGTGGCCGAGGCCCTCGCCGCGGCGGGGGCGGATGTGGTGCTGAATTCTTTCACTGACCGGCCCGAAGATCATGATTTGGCGGCCGATCTGGCAAAGCGCCATGGGGTGAGGGTGCGCTATATCGCCGCCGACATGGCCGATGGTTTGGCTTGCCGCGATCTGATGGCAAAGGCCGCAGTTTGTGACATTCTGGTGAACAACGCGGGCATTCAACATGTGGCCGCGATTGAAGACTTCCCAACCGCCATGTGGGACCGGATCATTGCCATCAACCTGTCCTCGGCGTTTCATACCACGGCTGCGGCCTTGCCTGCGATGAAGGCAAAGGGTTGGGGCCGGGTGATCAACATCGCCTCGGCCCATGGTTTGACGGCAAGCCCGTTCAAATCGGCCTATATTGCCGCCAAACACGGGTTGGTGGGCCTGTCCAAGACCACCGCGTTAGAGCTGGCCGGTCTTGGCATCACCGCCAATGCCATTTGCCCCGGCTATGTGCTGACACCCTTGGTCGAGGCGCAGATCCCCGATCAGATGGCGGTCCATAGCATGGACCGTGACACTGTCATCCGTGAGGTGATGCTCTTGCGCCAGCCCTCGCGCCAGTTTGCCACAGTCGAACAGATCGGCGGCACGGCGCTTTTTCTGTGTTCGCCCGCCGCCGATCAGGTGACGGGCACGACAATCAGCGTCGATGGCGGTTGGACGGCCCTGTAAAGCGCGCCCATCATCACATTCGGGTCGTCCGGTTGCTGTGCCGGCATAGCCTTCTTGCAAAAACACCTGCACGCTGTCGGGTGGAATTGACAGCGATGATGCATGCCCTGGATCAGGCGGCATTCCTGCCCATGTGAAGTGCTTCCCTTTGGGTTTACAGTGAAAACCGCGCGTCAATTCAGGGGCTCAAGACCACTGACCTATAGCCAAAAGGCGCGCCGTCGGTTGACCACACGCCCTTCGGTCATCTCAACACCGCGCCCCCAAGGCCCCCATCGGCGCGACGGGGCCACTCCAAAAGAGGCGGGGGACTGCCCGCCGCTTTTCTTACTTCAAGGCCGCCGTGACGATCACTTCCACCAGATAATCCGGCGTGGCCAATTTAGCCTCTCCCGTTGCGCGGGCGGGGGTGTGGCCGGCGGGCACCCAAGTGTCCCAGACGGCGTTCATCTGGCCAAAGGTTGAAATATCGGCCAGCCAGATCTGGGTGGACAGGATGCGTGTCTTGTCAGTGCCCGCTTCGGCGAGAATACGGTCAACCTCGGCCAGACAGGTGCGGGTCTGATCACTGACTGACTCACCCGGATTGCCGACTTGCCCGGCAACCCAGACGATGCCGTTGTAGCAAACGGCTTCCGACATGCGGGCCCCGGTGCCGATGCGCTTGATATCTTCGTTCATGGTCATCTCCTTGTTCTGCGCTTTGCTAGCCTGCTTGGCGGGGATTGAAAAGCCGTTCTAAGGCCCAATCCCCCGCAAACCCTATTCGTAGTACAATCCGATCTCTTTCAGATGCGCATCGATGACGTCTTTGTCGGGCCGTTCGGCAAAAAACAAAAGCTGTTTTTTGACGTCTTGCAAATCGGCGATCTGGGCATCGACTTGGGCGATCTGGGCTAACATGAAGCCGCGCCGTTCTTCGCGGGTGGTTTGGTCGTTCACGATCCGGTCCAACGCTGTGGCGATCTCGCGCAGAGAAAAATGCATGCGCTTTCCCAAGGCGATCAAGGCTAGGCGTTCAAGGGTTTTGTCATCATAATCGCGGTAAACGCGGGTTCCGGCTTTGATCGGTTTGGAATGGATCAGCCCCAGATCCTCATAATAGCGCAATCCATCCTTCGACAGGCCAGTGATCCTCACCAGTTCGCCGATCAACATGCAAAGTCCCTCCACCTAAGCAACCCTTGGCCGGGGTTCGACAGATGTTAGACCATTGGGCTTGAAATATGAATGGCTTTCCACACAACCCGGTTTGGCTCTGCGCGATTTGAAAGGGGATATAAGTCCCTGCGGTTTGGGACGATTGGCCTGCCTGTTGGGCAATAGCGCCAAGATTGGTTATGAAAAAGGTCTGGCACCGATGGCCTTGGCTGTATCTGGGCCATGAAGGAGGGGGGCTGGGGGGTAGTTAGGTTTTCCCCTCTAATCCCTTCGCGGCGGCCTCTGAGGCGCCCGGGATGCGCATTTCGAAGACTTCGGTGACCGAGGTGTAATCATAATAGCCCAAGCGCGCCAAGGGGCGGATGCCAAGGATATCAAGCTTGCCATTTGGCAGGATCACCTCGTCTTTGACATGAATCCGCACGACCTCGCCGTAGACCACATCGACCCCGCCGTGGGCAGAGTTGCCTTTAAGCCGCGTGGTTTGCAGGTAGCGGCATTCAAACTGCGCGGGGCTTTCGGCCACCCGTGGCCCGGGGGCATCAAGACAGGCGGCTTTGGTCACACCTGCCTTGTCAAACTCGTCAACCCCCGCAGGCCATTCCATAGCCGAGATATTGACCGCCTCGCGCAGATCATAGGTTGCCATGTTCCAGACAAACCACCCCGTCTCTTCGGCGTTCAGCACCGAATGTTTGCGCCGCCCGTCAGAATAGGGGTTGGCGGCAAACATCACCATGGGTGGGTCAAAGGACAGGTTTTGCCATTGGCTATAGGGGGCCAGATTGGCGCGGCCTTTGGCATCGACGGTTGAGATCCAGCCGATCGGGCGTGGCACGGTGCAGGATTTGAAGGGCGAAAAGGGCAAAGGGCAAGTCTCGCGGCCGGGCGCGTAGTGCATGGGGTTTCCTATAAGACGGTGGAAAGGCGGTAGCCCGGGGCATGGACAAGGCGCACCCAAGTGATGGGCGCATCCGGGGCCCAAGTGCAGCGTTCGGTGACAAAAACGGCCGATCCTTGCGCGATGCCCAAAGCTGCGGCTGCGGCGTCACTGGCGGGTTCGGCGGCAAAACTGATGTCGCCGCTTGCATATGAGATATGGGCCACCAGCCATTCATTGACGCTGATGGCGGCAAAATCGGGCAGGGGGGTGGGCAGGATGGCGGGGTTCAGCCAGCGGTCCTCCTGCGCAAACCCGCGGCCCGAGGCGAGGTGCAGGGTTTCGATATGCAGCATTTCCCCCACATCCTGCCCCAAACGGGCAAGCACCGGCACGGGCGGTTTGGCCAGATCGCAGCGCAACAGGCGCAAGCCGTAAACCTCGCCGCGCGCTTCGACTTCGGCGCGGATGACGGGGATATCCAGCGTGGCCTTGCGCACCGGAAGGGCTGCAACCCGCGTGCCCGCCTTGCGTTTGCGTTCCAGCACGCCCGACCTTGCCAGTTCTGACAGCGCGCGGTTCACCGTCGCACGTGCCACGCCAAATTCCTGCGCCAAGGCGGCCTCTGTCGGGATCAGCGTGCCCAAGGGCCAAGCGTGGCTGTGGATGCGGGCCAGAACCTCGGTTCGAATCGCCTCCCAGCCCGCCATCACAGCACCGTGGCCAAGCGCGCCATGACGGCGGCAAAGCGGGCGCGCACAGTGTCGCGGGCGATATGGCGGCCGTCTTGCACAATATGGCGGCCTGCCGACCATAGGTGGCGCACCATGCGGTCGTCACCCGCAAAGGCAAAGGTGTCCAGCAGCCTGTCCCCGCTGCGCCCCGCCATATCGGGGCCGCTGCAGTCCAGCGCCACCAGATCAGCCCATTTTCCTGCCATAATCGCCCCCGTATTGCGCCCCGCCGCCTGCGCGCCGCCTTGCACTATGCCGTCAAAGACCAGCCGCCCGACCGATCGCTGATCGGCCAAAACCGCGCGCGCCTTAAGCCCCAAGCGCTGCGAATATTCCAGCATTCGGATTTCTTCCGAAAGAGAAATGCGCACATTGCTATCCGACCCGATCCCGAAAACCCCGCCTGCCGCCAAATAGCGCGCGCCGTCAAAGATGCCGTCGCCCAAATTCGCCTCGGTGATCGGGCACAAACCCGCGACCGCACCCGCCTTCGCCAGGGCTTGGGTTTCGGCGGGTAGCATGTGTGTGGCATGTATCAGGCACCAGCGCTGATCCACTGGCGCATGTGACAACAGCCAGTCAACC
>CAXNKP010000158.1:0-5858 GCA_964202815.1 Stagnihabitans sp.
TTTTCCGTCGACCTGAAAGCTGCATGGCTGGTGGCCCGCGCCGTTTTGCCTGCCATGATCGCGGCCAAGCGGGGCAGCATTGTCAACATCGCCTCGGTTCATGCCGATATGACCTATCCGGGCATGTTCCCCTATGCGGCGGCAAAGTCGGGGCTTGTCGGGCTGACACGGTCGCTGGCGCTAGAGGTTGGGCCGCATCAGATCAGGGTCAACGCCCTAAGCCCCGGCTATACCGAGACCTTCCTTGTGCAAGAGTTTTTCGAAAAGAACGGTCCCGCCCTGCGCGATCAAGTCCTGAAAGCCCACGCGATGGGCCGCATGGCACAACCCAGCGAAATCGCAAATTGCATCGCCTTTTTGTTGTCAGATGAGGCGTCTTTTGTCACCGGTGCCAACTGGCGCGTTGATGGCGGTTTAACAGCGAGGTTTGCAGGATGAAAAAACTCAGGTCGCAAGCGTGGTTTGGCGGACAAGACAAGGACGGCTTTATCCACCGCAGTTGGATGAAAAACAACGGCCTGCCCGACGATGCCTTTGACGGGCGCCCGATCATCGGCATTTGCAACACCTTCAGCGACTTTACCCCCTGCAACGCCCATTTCCGCGAGCTGATCACCCATATCAAAGCCGGTGTGCTGGAAGCAGGTGGCTTGCCGCTGGAATTCCCCGTGTTTTCCTGCGGCGAAAGCAACCTGCGCCCCACCGCCATGCTGTTTCGCAACCTCGCCTCGATGGACGTGGAAGAGGCGATCCGCGCCAACCCGATGGACGGGGTGGTGCTGATGGTGGGCTGTGATAAAACCACGCCCTCGCTGGTGATGGGGGCTGCGACCTGCGATTTGCCCACGATTGCCGTGTCAGGCGGGCCGATGCTGAACGGGCGCTATCGCGGCAAGGCGATTGGGTCGGGCACCGATGTGTGGAAGTTTTCCGAGGCCGTGCGCTCGGGCGAGATGACGCCGCAGGCCTTTGCCAATGCCGAAAGTGCCATGTCACGCTCGCCGGGGCATTGCATGACGATGGGCACCGCTTCGACCATGGCATCCATGGTCGAAGCTTTGGGGATCACCCTGCCCGGCAACGCCGCTTGGCCCGCCGTCGATGCCCGCCGCGCGCGGCTTGCGCGGATGTCGGGGCGGCGGATTGTTCAGATGGTGCGACAAGATCAGACCCTGTCGCAGATATTGACCAAGCAGGCCTTCGAAAACGCCATCAAGGTGATCGGGGCCATCGGCGGGTCCACCAACGCGGTCGTCCACCTTCTGGCCATCGCGGGCCGCATCGGCGTAGACCTGACCTTAGACGATTGGGACCGCGCGGGCCGCGATGTGCCCACGATTGTTGACCTGATGCCCTCTGGCCGCTTCTTGATGGAGGAATTGGCCTATGCAGGCGGCATTCCCGCTGTGATGAAGCGGATCGAACACTTGCTGCATCTTGATGTGATCACGGCCACAGGCACCACGATGCGCGACCGGCTGGCCGAGGCAGAGGTGTTTGACGACGAGGTGATCCGCCCCCTGTCCAACCCTTTGGTCGCAGATGGCGGGCTTGCCGTTCTGCGCGGCAATCTGGCACCCAAGGGGGCAATCCTGAAACCTTCAGCCGCAACCCCCGCCTTGATGCAGCATCGCGGGCGGGCTGTGGTGTTTGACGATATCGACGATTTCAAAGCCCGCATCGACGACCCAGCGTTGGAGGTTGACGCAAACTCGGTTCTGGTGCTGCGCAACTGCGGGCCAAAAGGCTATCCGGGCATGGCCGAAGTGGGCAATATGGCGCTGCCCAAGAAGCTGTTGGCGCAAGGCGTGCGCGATATGGTGCGCATCTCTGACGCGCGGATGTCTGGCACGGCTTATGGCACGGTAGTGCTGCATGTTGCACCTGAGGCGACAGACGGCGGCCCCTTGGCCTTGGTGCAAAGCGGCGATGAGATTTTGCTGGATGTGGCGGGCCGCAGGTTGGAACTGCTGATCTCGCCCGCCGAACTGGCCGCGCGTGCGGCGGCTTGGGCCCCCAAACCGCGCACCTATCGCGGCGGGTATGAAACGCTTTATGTCACCCATGTGCAGGGCGCAGACGTGGGCGCAGATCTTGATTTTCTGGTCGGCCGCCGTGGGGCGGATGTGCCGCGCGAAAGCCATTGATGCGCGGCGTTCATGCCATCCTTTACGCGCTGTTTGATGCAGACGAGCGGTTAGACCGCGCCGCCATGCGCGCCCAAGTTCAAATCTGCTTGAACGCCAAGGTCGCGGGCATCGCCGCCCTTGGTTTGGCGACCGAGGTGGCCAAGCTGTCCTTTACAGAACGCCAGATGGTGATGGACTGGGTCGCCCAAGATGTGGGCGGCCGCGTTCCCTTGGGCTTTACGATCACCGGAGCATCGGTGGCCGAGCAAATCGCCATGGTGCGCCATGCCGAAAGCGTGGGGGCCAACTGGCTGATCTTGCAGCCCCCCGCTGTGGGCAGCTATGACGCCGAGGAATACTTGACCTTCTTTGCGCGCGTCATGCGCGCCACGCCCTTGCCCGTGGCCATCCAGAACGCGCCGCAATATCTGGGGCGGGGCCTGTCGGATGACGACATCACCCGCCTGCGCGCCGATCATGCGAACTTTACCCTGATCAAATCCGAATCCTCGGCCGAAGGCGCGGCCAAGCTGATCGCGATGGCGGGGCCAAGCCTGAAGGTTTTCAACGGGCGCGGCGGGTTAGAGATGATTGCCTGTCTGGATGCAGGCTGCGAGGGGTTCTTGCTCGCCCCCGATCTGGTGGATTATGCCGTTCAGGTGATGAACCTTTACGACTCAGCCAACCGCGCCGCAGCCTTGGTCCTGCACCAAGACACCCTGCCCGCCATCACCTTTATGCTGCAGTCGATTGAGCATCTGATCTGCTACGGCAAGCGCATCTTCACCGCCCGCGCGGGCCTGCCCACCTTTGACCGCAGCCCAGCCCAGCGCCCAACCGACGACGGCTTGGCCGAAGTGGCGCGCTTTGCCGCGCAATTCGGCCCCTTCACAGGCCGGCCCTAAGCCCCCCAGTCTGCCGCCTGCATCTCGCGCAGACGGCTGGCGGTGCGGGCGAATTCGAAAGACCCCTCGCCTTCGATATAAAGCCGCTCGGGCGTGTCGGCGGCAGAGCAAATCAGGCGCACACGCGCCTCATAAAGCGTATCAATCAGGGTCACAAAACGCTTGGCCTCGTTGTAGTTGGAAGAGGAAAGCTGCGGGATCCCTTCCAAAATCAAGACCCGCACCGCTTGCGCAATGGCCAGATAATCCGCAGGACCCATGGGCCGCGCGCAAAGATCCCAAAACGTCATGCGGGCCACGCCATTGGCATAAAGTGGCAATTCAATCTGCCGCCCGTTGACCGCCAGTTGCAATGGCCCTACCGCCGCCCCTGCCACCAAGCTTTGCCACAGCGCATCCATCGCAGGCCCCGCTTTGCCTGCGGGGTGAAAGTAAACCTGCGCGCCCTCAAGGCGATGTTGGCGGTAATCTGTCGGGCTTTCCAAATGATGCACCACGAACCTGTCGCGGATCAGGGCGATGAAGGGCAAGAACAAGGCGCGGTTCAGACCGTTCTTATACAAATCCTCCGGCGGGCGGTTCGACGTGGTCACAATCACCACACCCCCCACCAAAAGCATCTCAAACAAACGGCCCACGATCATGGCATCGGTGATGTCATTGATCTGCATTTCATCAAAGGCCAAAAGCCGCACCTCGGCGATGATCTGGGTGGCAAAGGGGGCCAGCGCGTCAGCTATGCCCTTTTGGCGCGCGGCGTGCATGGCGTGGTGCGCCTCTTGCATGAAGGCGTGAAAATGCACACGGCGCTTGCGTTGGGTGGCGGTTGCTTCGACAAACAGGTCCATCAGCATGGATTTGCCGCGCCCAACCCCGCCCCACAGATACAGGCCCTTTGGCGCAACAGGGGTCTTGCCAAACAGGCCCTTGATCAACCCTGGGCGGCGGTCAGCCTGCGTTTCCAGCCAAAGCCGAAGTGGTTCCAGCAGGGCCGCAACCTCGCGTTGCTGCGGGTCGGCTTGCAGCGCGCCGGAAGTGACGCGGTGGTCAAGAATATCGGTCAAAGTTTCGCGCATGGGTCGGTGTAGCAAAGCCCGTGCGGCGCGAAAAGCCCCCTAGGCCCAAGCCTGCCATAACAAACGCAACGCCATGCCCGACGATGTCAGCACCAGCAAAGGCTTGATCAACCGCGCGCCGACCTTGACGGCCAAGCGTGCGCCCAAAGTGGCCCCCGCCACTTGCGCCAAGGCCATTGCACCACCCACCCACCACCACATCGCCCCCGACAACGAAAACACCAGCATCCCGCCAAAGTTAGAGGCAAAGTTCAACAACTTGGTCTGCGCTGTCGCTTGCAAAACGCCAAGGCCCGTCAGCAGCACCAAGGCGATCATAAAGAAAGACCCGGTGCCGGGGCCAAAGAACCCGTCATAAGCCGCAATCAACGGCACGATCAAAACACCAAACGCTGTCGACGACAGCCGCGCCTTGCGCCTTTGGTCATCCAGCCCGGGCTTGAAGGCGAAAAACAGGGCGATGGCGATCAGCACCGGCGGCATGATCAGCCGCAACAGACCCGCAGGCATCGCCCCCGCCACCAAAGCCCCGCCCGCCCCAAAGGCAAGGCTGACAAGGGCCATGGACAAATGCGCACGCGGCTGGATCTGCCCCGCCTGCGCGTAAGTGGCCAAAGCCGTGGCCGACCCGACCGTGCCCTGCAGTTTATTGGTGGCCAAAGCCTGTAACGGCGACGCCCCGCACAACAGCAAGGCCGGCACACATAAAAGCCCGCCACCGCCCGCAATAGCATCCACAAAGCCCGCCACAAAAGCGACGCCGATCAGGATAAGTGCAAGATGGGGGGCAATTTCAAACAAGGTCGTACCTTTTGGACACGCGCCCAACCTTGCGCCCATCCTTTAAGCTAAACGCAGTGTCCAGCGCGTAATCTTGAAAACCCATCGCGCTGTAAAACCCCAAGCCTGCCGCGTTGTCGGCCCGGATTGTGGCGTTGATCACTTGGCATTTTGCCATCGCCGCAGCTTTGGTCGCGGCAAACAGCGCCGCCCCCACTCCGGCCCCCCGCGCTGTGACCCCGACGAAGGTGCCAATGTCCAGCCACCCCGCAGGCAAGGCGGGATAACTGCCCAAAGCCTGAAACCCCAAAACCTGCCCCTGGGCTAGTGCGACATGGCAGCAAAAGGTGTCAGGCCCGTCAAGGTAGTGGGTGCGGAAGTCTTTTGTAGAAAAGGGCTCTTGATAGGCGGTGGTGCCGCCAAGGGCGATGATCTCATTCAACAGTGCGGCCATCACGGGCACATCGGCAGGCAAAGCCGGGCGGATCACGACGCGAACTCTTCGCGGTGATAACCCTGAAGATACAAAAGGGCTGTCAAATCGCCGTGGTTCACCCGCACCTGACACTGGGCTGCCACCGCGGGCTTGGCATGCAAGGCCACGCCTGTACCGGCCAGCCCCAGCATCCCCAGATCATTCGCCCCATCGCCCACGGCCAAGACCTGCGCAGGTGTCAGACCCAGACGCGCGGTGATCTCTTGCAAGGCATCGACCTTGGCCTGTTTGCCCAAGATGGGCAGGGCCACCTGTCCGGTCAGTTTGCCATCCGTCATCAAAAGCGTGTTGGCACGGTGTTCGTCAAACCCCAGCAAGGCTGCAATCTGCTTGGTAAAGGTGGTGAAGCCCCCCGATACCAAAGCGCAATAGGCCCCCTGCGCCTTCATTGTGCCAAGCAGCGCCTTGCCCCCCGACATCAGCGTGATGCGGTCGCGTATCACATGGTCGATCACCTGCATGGGCAGGCCCA
>CAXNKP010000159.1:0-5845 GCA_964202815.1 Stagnihabitans sp.
ATCCCGCCGAGCAGGCCCGCATCGTTAGGCTGCTCGTGGACAGGGTCACAGTCGGTCCGACCGGTATGGCCGTCGATCTCCGCAACAACGGCATCGCCACTTTGGTGAGGGGCTTGGCCGCCAACACCCATCAGGAGGCCGCTGAATGAAGCAAGGCAACGACACCACCCGCGTGTTCATCCCGCTGATACAGCGGCGGCGCAACGGCCGGCCACGTATCTTGCCACCACAGCCAAGGACGCATTTCCAATCCCGCAGTCAGGACCCGCACATCCTGCGGGCGCTTGGCCGCGCCTGGGCATGGCGGCGGCGGCTTGAAACCGGTGGGGCAACAACGATCCATGACATTGCCGAGGCCGAGAAGGTCACCGACCGCTTCGTCAGCCGCATGCTGCGGCTGGCCTACCTGTCACCGGACGTGCTCGAGCGCTTGGTGATCTTGCGGGATCCGCCGTCAGTTTCGGTGATTGATCTCATTACGGCTGTCAATCTGCCTTGGGCGGAGCAGATGGGGCGGGTTTTCACACAAACTTAGCCTGCTAAGCACTGGAAATTTGCCTACCGCTGTATTTGGCTGCGCTGTCATAGCTCCGGGTGCGTAACAATTCGCCTCCAGAGGCAATACCACCAGCCAGATTTTACGCTGCGGCGATGTTCAACCATGTCGGTAAGCCGCAGAACACCTCCGCCTCGCTCGCCCTAGGTCGACACGTGGCAAAGGCTCGTTCCTCGTCCAGAGCGCGGCTGCCCATATGCCGGCGCTCCCCCGATTCGGCAAGACACTTAACCCAAAAATTGGGCCATTTTGCTCTGCCATTTTGCCCACCTTTACTCTACCATTGATAAATATTTTTACTCTACCGTTGACATACAGGATGAATAGGCTAACCGTAACCATATTGCCCGTCTGTTCGGTTGACGGCCTTTGTAAACTTCCATGAAATTAGGCTGAGACAAAGATTTCTCACCGCAACGACCGAGTGGTTCGCCGTCGGTCTTCAGTGCTGCACGGATCGGTTATGCCGGGAGGGCGGGCCGAATAAAGAGGGGAAGAGCTGAATGCTGACGTTCAAACTGAATGGCCAGGAGGTTTCCGTCGATGCGCCGGACGATGCCAGCCTGCTGTCGATCCAGACAGATGACCTGCATCTTGCCGGGCAGAAATATGGCTGCGGCCTATCGCAATGCGGGGCTTGTACGGTCATGCTGGACGGCGATGCCGTGCGGTCCTGCCAGACTAAGGCACAGGCAGCAGTCGGGCGGTCGGTGACAACGCTCGAGGGGCTGCGTGAAAATGGCGCGCCAAGCCGCCTGCAGCAGGCCTTCATCGACGAACAGGCCGCCCAGTGCGGCTATTGCGGCAGCGGGATGATCATGACCGCGCAGGCCTTGCTCGACCGCAATCCTACGCCAAGCGAATCCGACGTGCGCGCCGCGCTGAACGGCAACCTGTGCCGCTGTGGAACCCATAACCGGATTGTGCGGGCCGTCCTGCGCGCCGCAGAGGAGGCATGACCATGACCGTGAACCTTTCCATCGGACGCCGCGCCTTTCTCACGGGATCGGCAGGCTTTCTAGCCGTCAGCTTTCTTATGCCATCCGATTTGTTCGCCCAGACTGCCGATGCGCCGGAACTGCCGGGCGATCTTGCCGACCACCCGATGCTGTCGGCCTGGATCAAGATCAACGCCGACCAGACTGTCACACTTATGATTGGCAAGGTCGAACTGGGTCAAGGATCAGTGACCGCTGTCGCACAGGTCTGCGCAGAAGAACTGGTCGTCGATTTCGGACGCATCAAAGTCATCGCCGGCGACACCCGTCTTTCGCCAGACGAGGGAACCACGGCCGGATCGCAGTCCATGCCGAATTGCGCGCCCGCCGTGCAGCAGGCCGCAGCCGAAATCCGGCAGATTTTGCGGAATTTGGCCGCCGAAAAACTGGGCGTCGCGGCGGATGGCCTGACCATGGCTGATGGCACGATCTCTGCTGGCGACAAATCGGTGACCTACTGGGATCTGGTCGCCGACTTGCAACTGGAAGTCGAGGCGACCGGCACCGCCCCGCTTTTGCCGATTGCCGAGCACAAAATCATCGGCAAGAATGTTCAAAGGATCGACATTCCCGCGAAGATGACAGGCGTGCCAATCTTTGTGCAAGAGATGGCACCCGAAGGCGTTCGCTATGGCGCGGTGGCACGCCCGCCGACCTACAAGGCGGTATTGACCGGGGTTGATCTGGCCTCGATAGAAGCGATGCCAGGGGTCGAAAAGGTGGTGCGCAACGGCAGTTTTCTGGGGGTCATCGCGGCCCGGCAGGAACAGGCTTGGGCTGCCGCAAACGCACTATCTGCCGCAGCGCAGTGGGACGTGGTCAGTGACCTGCCCGGCCATGATGGCATGGCAGAATGGCTAAAGACCACGGCCAGCGAAGAAAAGGAATGGCTCAACACCATCGCCGCAGATGCGCCAGCTGCTGCCTCTACCCATGAGGCAGAGTATTATCGGCCCTACCACATGCACGGATCGATCGGGCCGTCGGCGGCCATTGCCCAGATGGGCGAAGACGGTACGATGACGGTGTGGACCCATTCGCAAAGCGTTTGGGCGACGGCGGCTGCCATCGAAATGCTGCTAGGGCTAGAGGAAGGCAAGGTCCACGCCATCCACACCGAAGGCTCGGGCTGTTATGGCCACAACATGGCGGACGATGCGGCGGCGGATGCCTGCCTGCTGGCGCGGGAAATGCCGGGAACGCCGATCAAGCTGCAATACACTCGGGCTGGTGAACATCAGTGGGAACCCTATGGATCGGCCATGGTGAATAAGGTCTCAGCCAATCTTGACGCCAACGGCGACATCATCGGCTGGGAGCATCATGTCTATTCGACCCCGCATGGCACAAGGCCGGGCGGGAATGCCGGACGGCTTTTGTCAGGCCGCTATGTAGATCCACCGTTCCCGATGCCCGAGATCAAGGATGGCGGCCCACCAAACTTTTCGTCGACACGCAACGGTCTGGCCAACTACGTTTTCCCTGGCGAAAAGGTGGTAACTCACTTCGTAAAGGACATGCCGCTCCGGGTATCTTCCACCCGCGGTCTTGGGGCCTATGCCAACGTGATGGCCATCGAACAATTCATCGACGAACTTGCCGTGAAAGCGGGGGCGGATCCACTTGAATACCGTCTGCGCTATCTGAAGGACGATCGGATGCGTGATGTTCTGACGCGCTGCGCTGATGCCTTTGGTTGGGGCACGTTCGAGAAAAAGCGCAACACCGGACGCGGCATCGCTATAGCCCGCTACAAGAACTATGCGGCTATGACGGCGGTTGCGGTCGAAGTGCAGGTCACCCCGCGCAATGGCCTTGTGCGGGTGCTGCGCGCCGTGGCGGCAAATGATTCGGGCCACATGGTCAACCCGAACGGCATCAGCAACCAGATCGAGGGCGGGTTGATCCAGTCCCTTAGCTGGACCCTTAAGGAAGAGGTAAAGTTTGATGCCAGTCGCGTGCTGTCAACGGACTGGGCCAGCTATCCGATCCTAACGTTCGGCGAGGTGCCGCCGGTGGAACTGGTGCTTATCGACCGTCCAGGCGAACCCTATCTGGGCACCGGGGAATCTGCGCAGGGCCCAACTGGGGCTGCAGTGGCCAATGCGATTGCAGATGCCATAGGCGTGCGGATGCGCCGCGTGCCATTTACACCGGACCGGGTCAAGGCCGCCATCGAAGGAGCCTGATTTCTGCTGCTATACTCCTTGGCGCGGCGGTTAATCCCGCCGCGCTCTATGTTGTGAAAGGGCCTCCATGTTCACGCTCGTCGCCGCTACGCGCAAACCGATCCTTGACGGGATCGTTGCTACTGAGACGTTCCAGACCCTTGATGAAGCCGAAGCGATGATGCGCAATTGGGCGCGGTTCGGGATCGACAACCAATGCAACGAGGCAGATGCGCTTTACATCTGCGACACCAACCGCAAACTAGTCCGCACTTGGAACCGCGCGCGCAAGCAATCGGTCGCTCCGGAATGACAGGTCCGGTGGCGGTTGCTGTCGTTCCAGAGAGACCGTCTAGATGCCCCCCGGACGGGATCATCCACCGTTGAGCAGATCCACTATCATCGCCGCCGGCCTTGGCCTCAGCCTTGTCGCACTTGCGGCAACCTCCGCATTCGTGGCCTACGAACCGCAGATCGCAGGGATTGCCCCTGCGGACCCAGGCTCCTTTAACGCCAACCTCGTCAAGCAGGGGCAGATTCTGGCGGGTATAGGCAACTGTGCCGCTTGCCACACGCTTCCCGATGGGGAGCCCTATGCGGGTGGTCGGGCACTCCCAACGCCGTTCGGGGTAATCCATTCGACCAACCTCACCCCCGATCCGGAAACGGGTATCGGGACGTGGTCTGAGGCGGCTTTCGCGCGGGCGATGCGTCATGGCGTTGACCGCGAAGGACGGCATCTGTATCCTGTTTTCCCATATGATTATTTTACCCGCGCCAGCGACGCCGATCTGGGCGCGCTTTATGCCTATCTGATGTCGCTGGACCCGATCGTAGCTGAAGCGGCTCAGAACGACTTGGTATTTCCGTTTAGTGTCCGGCCATTGCTGGCGGGCTGGAAGGTGCTCTACCTTGATGAGGGCGCGCTTCAACCCGACCCGGCGCAGGATGAGGAATGGAATCGGGGCCGCTATCTGGTGGAAAGCCTGGGCCATTGCGGAGCCTGCCATTCCCCGCGCAACGCCCTTGGTGCGGCGGCCAAGACCGGTCCCAAAGCTTATGCTGGCGGTGAGGCGGAGGGCTGGTCTGTGCCGCCGCTGAACGGCGCCTCGTCCGCGCCGTTGGAATGGAATGTAGATTCCATTGCAAACTACCTGATCGAAGGCTGGGACAGTGACCATGGTGTCGCTGCCGGCCCTATGCGTCCGGTGGTGGATGATCTTCATGAACAATCTGAAGACGATGTTGTGGCCATGGCCGTCTATGTCGATTGGCTCATGGGAAATGACCGACCCGAAAACGCAAGCCTAGCTGCGACCCGTGCCAATGCCAAAGCACTGGACTGGGGCCATCCCGACGCACCTATCTTACCAGAGGAGTCCGCTCTTCTGGCAGGCGCTCGGGTGTTCGAAGCCAACTGTGCCAATTGTCATAAGGCAGGGGCAAAATCCGTGCCACTGGCCCTGACGACTGTTTTGCATGCGCCGGACGCGGCCAATCTAATCAACATCGTCCTGCACGGAATCCAGCCGCCGCCTGTGGGCTCACCGGATCGCTCGATGCCTGGGCGCGCAGTGCAGGTTTCCGATGATGATCTTGTTGCCCTAGCCGCGTTTGTGCGCGACCGGTTTACAGATGCCACGTCTTGGACCGGGGTTCGCGAACTCGTACAAGAGCTACGCGGTCACAACTGACCTACCTTCTGAATATTCGTTGTCTCTGGCAAGGATGTGGTTCGTCAGATCCTTTTCCTCGGCAAGCAAGCTTTCGAGTAAATCTGTTGGACAAATCGGCTGAATGCAGAACTTCCCCATTCCTCGACAGACTTATCCCACGTCTTTTGCGACCGGTGTGCCGAGGGCATAGAAGACATTCAGGATCTCACCACCCAGCTAACGTCGGCAATGGACCGCGAGTTGCGCTGGCTGGGCGTGACACATGCTCTGTTGTGGGGGGAGTATCGCGCCCAATCCCAGGAAGGGTTTAGCTATGAATGGTTCCGCGGGCCTCAGAAATTCGCCACACCACGCCCACTGCTGGTTTTAGCGATACCGAGGGCGAGACGAACATTTCGAACGAGACGTTTTCGCAGGATTTTTAACCGATTGAAAAGACACTGACTT
>CAXNKP010000160.1:0-5817 GCA_964202815.1 Stagnihabitans sp.
CAACAAGAACGTGCTGCCGCGCGTTGCGGCACTTTTGGACGTGATGGTCTTATCTGACGTGACCGCCGTGATCGACGCCGACACATTCGAACGCCCGATCTATGCCGGAAACGCGGTGCAAACCGTCAAATCCTCGGACGGCAAGAAGGTCTTCTCGGTGCGCACCGCAGGCTTTACGGCCGTGGGCACGGGTGGCGCTGCCGCCGTTGAAAAAATCGGCGGGCCGGGGGCCAATGCCCTGTCGGCTTGGGTTGAGGACCGTGTTGCGACCTCTGACCGTCCGGAATTGACCTCGGCTGGCATTGTGGTGTCTGGCGGGCGCGGCGTTGGGTCGAAGCAAAGCTTCGATATGATCGAAAAGCTGGCTGACAAGTTGAACGGCGCTGTGGGGGCATCGCGCGCCGCCGTGGATTCGGGCTATGCGCCCAACGATTGGCAAGTGGGGCAGACGGGCAAGGTTGTGGCTCCCAAGCTTTATGTGGCAGTCGGGATTTCGGGCGCCATCCAGCATCTTGCTGGGATGAAGGATTCCAAAATCATCGTGGCCATCAACAAGGATGAAGAGGCCCCGATTTTCCAAGTGGCCGATTATGGCTTGGTATCTGATCTGTTCACCGCTGTGCCGGAACTGATCGAAAAGCTGTAAGGCGTTTATTGCCCCTTTCAGACACAAGGGCGGTCCGAAAGGGCCGCCTTTTGGCTTACCGCACCAGCCAATCCAAAGCGCGGGTGGGCAGGATGCGCCGCGCAAGGCCTGCGATATAGGTTGGCAGGGTGACGTAGTAGCGCGCCCTTGGGCGGCGGGCTTCCACTGCGTGGATCAAGGCTTTGGTCACGGCAGCACAGGTCAGCTCAAAGCGGTCTTTTTTGCCTGAGGTGTCGTAAAGGCGGTCGCGAAAGCGGGCATAATCGCTGGCGCGGGCCGAATTTTTCCAGTCAATCCAGCGTTCGAAATGGGCTTGGGCATTGACCCTGATCTGGGTGCCAATCGGCCCCGGTTCGATCAAGATCACCTCAACCCCCGTGCCGCGCATTTCCAGTCGCAGCACATCGCTTAACCCTTCCAGCGCGAATTTCGTGGCAACATAGGCCCCGCGCCATTCTGCCCCCACGATCCCCAAAACAGACGAGCAGTTGACAATCCGCCCCCCGCCTTGCGCCCGCATCAAGGGCAAAACCCGCCGCGTCAGGTCGTGGTAGCCAAAGAGGTTCACTTCAAAGATAGCCCGCAGGGCATCGCGGGGCAGGTCTTCCACCAAGCCGGGGCTGGCGAAGGCCCCGTTGTTGAACAGCGCATCCAGCCGCCCGCCGCGCGCCTTGATCTCGTCGACCGCTGCGGCGATTGAGGCTTCATCGGCATAATCCAGCACAAAGCTTTCCAACCCTTCGGCCTGCAACCTTGCGCAATCCTTCGCTTGCCGACAGGTCGCTAAAACCCGCCAGCCCCGCGCCGCCAACCCCTTTGCCGCATCATAGCCAATGCCCGACGAACAGCCGGTGATCAGGATGGTTTTCACAGCACGACTCCCCTTGTTCGCCATCAGGGTATCAGAACCCCGCATCACGCAAACCCCCCATTGCAAAACCCACTGGACCCAAGGCCAAGGGCGCACTACACAACGCCCATGTCCGATACGCCCGATGATATCCCTGCGGCCGCAGATCTGCCTGCCGTGCCCATCTTGCGCAACGAGCCTTTGGCCCGTGCCATTGGCGAGCGCTATCTGACCTATGCCTTGTCGACCATCATGCACCGCGCCTTGCCCGATGCGCGGGACGGGCTAAAGCCCGTCCACCGCCGCATCCTGTTTGCGATGCGCGAGTTGCGCTTGGCCTCGACCGGCGGGTTTCGCAAATCGGCCAAGATTTCTGGCGATGTGATGGGCAACTATCACCCGCACGGCGATGCCGCGATCTATGACGCCATGGCCCGCTTGGCGCAAGATTTCAACGTGCGTTACCCCTTGGTCGACGGCCAAGGTAACTTTGGCAACATCGACGGCGACAACCCCGCCGCCGCCCGCTACACCGAAGCCCGCCTGACCGCCGTGGCCGAAGCGCTGATGGAAGGCTTGGCCGAAAACGCGGTGGACTACCGTCCAAATTACGATGGCACGCTGGAAGAGCCTATCGTGATGCCTGCGGCTTTTCCAAACCTTCTGGCCAACGGGTCATCGGGCATTGCTGTGGGCATGGCCACCAACATCCCGCCCCATAATCTGGACGAGTTGATCCAAGGCTGCCACGCGCTTTTGGCCAATCCCGACCTTGGCATTGATGCGCTGGTCGATCTTATCCCCGGCCCCGATTTTCCCACCGGCGGCGTGATCATCGAAGACAGTGCGACGATTTTGGAAAGCTACCGTACCGGACGCGGCAGTTTTCGCACCCGCGCACGTTGGGTGATCGAAGATATGGGCCGGGGGATGTGGCAAATCGTTGTCAGCGAAATTCCCTATCAGGTCGCCAAATCCAAGCTGATCGAACGTTTGGCCGAACTGGTGAACCTTAAGAAAGTGCCCCTTCTGGCCGATGTGCGCGACGAATCCGCCGACGACATTCGCATCGTTTTAGAACCCCGCTCGCGTACAGTGGACCCTGACCAGCTGATGGCCGCGCTGTTTCGCAATTCGGAACTGGAAAGCCGGTTCAGCTTGAACATGAACGTGCTGATCGACGGCAAAGTGCCCAAGGTTTGCAGCCTGAAAGAGGTGTTGCGCGCCTTTCTCGATCACCGCCGCGATGTGCTTAACCGCCGCAGCCAGCACCGCGTGGATAAGATCGACGCGCGGCTAGAGATTTTAGCGGGGTTCTTGATCACCTTCCTGAACCTTGACCGCGTGATTGACATCATCCGCTACGATGACGACCCCAAGCGCGCTTTGATGGCGGAAAACTGGAAGAAAAAGCACAAGCGCGCCAGTTCGGAAAAAGACTATGTCCCGCCGTCTGAAGGTGTGGGCGCGTTAAACGAAGTGCAGGCCGAGGCGATCTTGAACATGCGCCTACGCTCTCTGCGGCGTTTGGAAGAGATGGAGCTGATCGCCGAGCGTGACGCCTTGGTTGCCGAACGGGCAGGGCTAGCGGGGCTTTTGGCCTCTGACGCTGCACAGTGGCAGCGCATCGGGGTAGAGCTGGAAGAGATTCGCAAGGCCTTTGGCAAAACCACCAAGCTTGGCGCGCGGCGCACAACCTTTGCCGATGCGGGCGAGACGATTGAAATCACCGCAGAGGCGATGATCGAGCGCGAGCCGATCACCGTCATCTGCTCACAAATGGGCTGGATTCGGGCGCTGAAGGGCCATGTCGATCTGGCGCTTGAGCAAAAGTTCAAAGACGGCGATGCGGCGCGGTTTGCCTTTCATGCCGAGACGACGGATAAAATCCTGATCATCGGCGCCAACGGGCGCTTTTACACCGTCATGGGCGCCAACCTGCCCGGTGGGCGCGGCATGGGCGAACCGGTGCGCCTGATGGTCGATCTGCCCAATGACACGGCGATTGTCGATCTGATGATCTTCCGCCCCACCGAAAAGCTGTTGGTTTGTTCGTCCGCAGGCGATGGGTTTGTCGTGGTATCCGACGAGGTCTTGGCCCAAACCAAGGCCGGCAAGCAGGTGCTGACGCTGGGCGAAGGGGCAAAGACAGCCGTCTGCCGCCGCGTGCAGGGCGATCATGTCGCAGCCGTGGGCGAGAACCGCAAGGTTCTGGTCTTCCCCCTGTCCGATCTGCCCGAAATGGCGCGGGGCAAGGGCGTGCGGTTGCAAAAGTACAAAGACGGCGGGCTAAGCGATGCCACCACCTTTGTGCTGGCCAAAGGCCTGTCATGGAAAGACCCGGCAGGGCGCACGCGCACCGAAACCGACTTGGCCGAATGGCAGGGTGCGCGGGGCAGCATGGGCCGCATGGCCCCGCGCGGTTTCCCGCGCGATAACCGCTTTGATGAGGATGCGCGCTAAGAGGCGTTCCTCTTCAATTGTCACGTTTCAACCCAAATCCGCAGCAGGTTCGAACGGGTTTTGGATCGGCGGTCAAACTGGATGGAATTCCCTTCAGCCGCACAGCAGGCCTCGACTGCTCCAGGTCGAACAGAATCTCGCGCTGATCTTGATCGCGGAGCAGGCTTTGCACCCAGCCCACCACGGCCAACCGCGTGCCGCTTGTGACGGGTTCCACGCGGTGCAGCGTGGGTAATGGGTACAAAATCACCTCGCCCGCCGCCCTCGTAACTGGCAAGGTCGGACAGGAACAGCGTAAAGGACAAATCCGCCCGCAGCCCCTGCATCAGCGCATTATCGACATGCAGCCCGTAGGTCTTCCCCGTTCGGTAGCGCGACAAGATCAGCTTTGTCAGCGCTTTGGGACGTGCTACCGATTGGAACAGCACATTGGCGAAAAGGGCTGCTTCCACCTTGGCCAGCACCGCGCTTAGCTTTGCCCCCGGCAAGGCTTGGTCCTTGGCTTTCACCCCTTGGGCATGACGGCCGCCAAAGCGCGTTCATCGCCAAAGGGTAGGCGAGCCGATAAGCTGGTCGATCCAAGCGGAGGTGTCGACAAGATCTATCAAAAGCGGTCCGCCCGGTCCCGACAGTCGCTTGCCGATGCGCCGCGTGCCAAGCCGTTCACGGCAACACATTTTGGATTTGGAACAGGCACCACTCAGACCCCATTGCCTTTGGGGATAAAGGCAAAGGTCAAGCCAGCTTCCCAATGCTCGGCGTTGCGGATCGCCTTGGGAGTAGAGATCTGAAACGTCGAAGGGAGCGTGGCGGTATCGGACATATTTGGACCTGCTCCTTATCGCTGCAAAAAGCGCAAGACGACTTTACGCCAAACTCATGGGGCCATCCATGTCTGAAAAAACACGTTTCCGTCCACCCTGTAGCGGTTGGTGGGTGGCAGGTCCGTGCTGAGTTGGAGGGCATTGACGGGGCGGGAAGCAAAGGCTTTGGTCGCTTGCCAATACGCTGGCAGAAGCGGCGCGCGGGACGGGGTTCCTGGGTGCGGCGCTGACACCTGTGCCTTCCACGGCCTTTCCCTTTAGGACTTCGACCTTGGTCGACGCCCCGATGGGTACGGCCTCGCTCATTGACAATGTAAATGCTGGACATTCGAACTTCCAATGGCCATGGCTTCTATTCTGAACTTGGCAATCGAACGGATCACTGGTCGCGCGGCACGGGCCTCGGAGCGGCTGAATGATGGGAACCAAGTCATGAAGGGTCGCGGCACAGGAGATCAGACACGGGCCGCCCCCCCCTTAGCGCTCCCCTCGAACCAGAACCGCACGCGGCAGCGCCGCAGGATCTGGGTTGTGCAGGGCCTGATCGTGCTGTCCGTGATCCTTGGGATGCAGATCTTGAACGCCTTGGCCGGCAACCTTGTGATGCCAACCCCGCTGTCCGTGCTGTGGCAAGGGATTGACATGTGGGCTGACGGCACAATGGGTAAAGCACTTTGGGAATCGCTGGCCATTCTGGGGGCGGGGTTCGGTCTTGCGGCAACCTCTGGCGTGTTTGCGGGTATTCTTCTGGGCGGCATTCCCGTTCTGGGCCGGGTCTTTGCGCCCTTCGTGACGGCGATGAACTCGACCCCGGGCGCGGCCTTCATCCCTCTCATCATCGTCTGGTTTGGGCTTTATAACGAAGCCAAGATCGTGCTGGTTTGGCATGCGGCAGTGTTTCCCATCCTGATCAGCACAGCGGGGGGCATTGCCAATGCCAATCGTGACCTGACCGAAATGGCGCAATCCTTCGGCGCGGGGCGCCGGGTTCTGTTCTGGCAAGTGATGGTGCCGGATGCCTTGCCCGCCATCCT
>CAXNKP010000161.1:0-5808 GCA_964202815.1 Stagnihabitans sp.
CAAGCCGAAGTCACGATGGAAGAAACCTCAGACCTTGACCAAGGCGAAGAGGCCGAGCTTCCCGATGGTGAGGCCCCGCTTGAACCGCCCCCCCCTGCCCCACATTCGGCAGCCGACCCGCTGTATTCCGCCTATACCACGGAATTTGATGAAGAAATCAAAGCCGAGGAATTGGCAGAACCCGCCGAACTGGAACGCCTGCGCGCCTATCTGGACCAGCAGTTGGAACCGCTGAAAGGGGCTGTGTCACGCCTTGCCAACAAGTTGCAGCGCCGCTTGCAGGCCCAGCAGAACCGCTCTTGGCTGTTTGATCTGGAAGAGGGCACGCTGGATGCGGGCCGTTTGGCGCGGGTTGTGGCCAACCCGACCACACCCTTGTCGTTCAAACAGGAAAAAGACACCGAATTCCGCGACACCTGCGTGACGATGCTTTTGGACAATTCCGGCTCTATGCGAGGTCGTCCGATCTCGATCGCGGCGATTTGTGCGGATGTGCTGGCCCGCACCTTGGAACGTTGCTCTGTCAAGGTTGAGATTTTGGGCTTTACCACACGGGCGTGGAAAGGCGGCCAAAGCCGCGAGAAATGGCTGGCGGCGGGCCGTCCGCCCGGTCCGGGGCGGCTGAACGATCTGCGCCACATCATCTATAAGAATGCGGATGCGCCGTGGCGCAGGGTGCGGCCCAATCTGGGGCTGATGATGAAAGAGGGCCTTTTGAAGGAAAACATCGACGGCGAGGCGCTGGAATGGGCGCATCGCCGCATGCTGGCACGTCCGGAGGCGCGCAAGATCTTGATGGTGATCTCGGACGGCGCACCGGTGGATGATTCCAGCCTGTCAGTCAACCCCGCGAATTTCTTGGAAAAACACCTGCGCGATGTCATCAGCATGGTCGAACGGCGCAAGGCGGTGGAACTGATCGCCATTGGCATCGGCCATGACGTGACGCGCTATTATCAGCGCGCCGTGACGATCACGGATGCTGAACAATTGGCCGGTGCTATGACCGAGCAGCTGGCTGGCTTGTTTGAGGTGGATGTTAAAAAACGCGCGCGGGCTTTTGGGCGCAAAGTGGCTTAGGAATACGATTTTTCTGCGAAAAATCGGCACGGCGATCCGAAAATATATGATTTTTCGCAGAAAAATCGCGCGGAGGCTGATCTATGTTTCAAACCTTTGACAGTCCCGCCTCACCCGCCCAAGGGCCCGCACGTTTGGCCCTTTTGCGGGCAAAGCTGGCCAAGTTGGGACTACAGGGCTACCTGATCCCCCGTGCTGATGCGCATCAAGGCGAATATGTGGCGGCGCGCGATGATCGTTTGCAATGGGTCACGGGTTTTACCGGATCAGCCGGATTTTGCATTGTTCTGCCAAAAGTGGCGGGGGTATTCATCGACGGGCGCTACCGCACGCAGGTAAAGTTACAAGTCGATCTGACCCATTTCACCCCCGTGCCTTGGCCAGAGATCAAAGCCGGTCGCTGGATCTTGGAAAACCTGACCATGGGCGATATTGGCTTTGACCCTTGGCTGCACACCGCCGACGAGATTGAAAAGATCCAATCCGACCTCAGCGGGTTTAAGGTTACTTTGCGGGCTACGTACAATTTGGTGGATGCGATCTGGCCTGATCAACCTACCCCGCCACAGGGTAAGGTCTTTGTGCATTCCCACGCGCTGGCAGGCGAAACAGCCACCGCCAAACGCGCAAGGCTTGCCGCCAGCTTGCAAACGGCCGGGCAACAGGCAGCGGTTTTGACACTGCCTGACTCAATTTGCTGGCTTTTGAATATTCGCGGTGCTGATGTGCCAAAGAACCCTGTGGTGCAATCTTTTGCCATTCTGTCCAGCACTGGAACCGTGGATCTGTTCATCGATCCCGCCAAGGTGGAAAGCGATGTGATAGGGCATCTGGGATCGGGCGTGCGCCTGCACGATCCAGCGGCATTCATCCCCGCGCTGAAGGCGCTGAAAGGTCCCGTGCGGGTTGATAAGACCACGGCTCCTCTGGCGGTGTCACAGTTGATTGACCAAGTCGTTTGGGGCGACGATCCCTGCCGCCTGCCCAAGGCCTGCAAGAACGCAGGTGAAATCGCCGGCATGCGCGAGGCGCATCTGCGCGACGGGGCAGCGGTGGTGGAGTTTTTGGCTTGGCTGGATGCGCAGACCCCAAAGGGCGGTTTGACCGAAATTGCGGTGGTGCAGGCGCTGGAAGGGTTCAGGCGCGCCACCAATGCCTTGCACGACATTTCTTTTGACACAATCTGCGGTTCTGGTCCCAATGGGGCCATCATGCATTACCGCGTGACAGAAGACAGCAACCGCGCCGTCGGGCAGAACGAACTGCTTTTGGTTGATTCGGGCGGCCAATACCGCGACGGCACCACCGACATCACCCGCACCATCGCCGTGGGCGACCCCGGGCCAGAGGCCCGCGCCTGCTATACCCGCGTGCTGCAAGGCGTGATCGCCATTAGCCGGGCCCGTTGGCCGCGCGGGCTGGCAGGGCGCGACCTTGACCCCCTTGCGCGTCAGGCTTTGTGGATGGCTGGGCAAGATTTCAACCACGGCACGGGCCACGGTGTGGGGGCCTTTTTGTCGGTGCATGAGGGCCCGCAACGCCTAAGCCGAATAAGCGAAGTGCCATTAGAACCGGGGATGATTCTGTCAAACGAGCCGGGCTATTACCGTGAAGGGGCTTTTGGCATTCGTCTTGAAAATCTGATCGTGGTCAAAGTGGCTGACCCTATGGGCGACCTTCGCGATCAGCTTTCCTTTGAAACCTTAACCTTTGTCCCCTTCGATCGCCGATTGATCGACACCAACCAACTGTCGGCAGGAGAGCGCGCTTGGCTGAACGCCTATCACACCCAAGTGCTGGCGCTCCTGTCGCCGCGCCTGTCAGATTTCGCCCTGTCTTGGGCCCAACAAGCCTGCGAGGAGCTATAACATGGGGCTGCCCATCATAACCACCCCCGCCCCCCAACGCTACCGTCTGCGCTTGGATGACCTGATCTTGGGCGAAACCAGCAAAGCGGTATTGGTGGAGGAACGCGGGCACCCAGACAAGCTTTATTTTCCCCGCGATGATATCAACATGGCGCTTCTGACCCGCACTACCCGCATCTCCAAATGCCCTTGGAAGGGCGAGGCACATTATTTTTCGGTGGGCGACGCGCAAAACGTGATCTGGTCTTACGAGCGGCCAAAGGGGGCAGCCGCCGCGATTGCAGGCCATCTGGCCGTTTACCCTGAGATCACGGTGGAAGAGATTTAGGTCAAAACCGCCCTAGCTTTCGGCCGCAACCTTGCGAATTCGCTCTACCATGGCGCGCACTCCGTTTGACCTTTGCGCTGACAAATGGTCATTCAACCCCAAACGCCCCAGTTCTGCCGCGGCATCCACCTGCGCAACGGCGGCCACGGGCAGACCAGAATAAAGCATGTGCAGCACGGCGATCAGACCGCGCACGATCAGGGCATCGCTGTCGCCCTGAAAGTCGAAATGCCCCGCCGTCACCACGGGGCGCAGCCAGACCTGACTGGCGCATCCTTGAACCTTCAGGGCGGGCACCTTGAAACTGTCGTCCAAGGGCGGCATGACCTTGCCCAGGTCGATCACATGGCGATAGCGCTCTTCCCAATCATCGAGGAATTCGAACGTGTCGGCGAGGTCGTCAAACGCTTGCGTGGCCATGAATATCTCCTATGGCGCAGACCTAGCCTCGCTCTGGCAAAAGGTAAAGACAGACCGCCGCGCGCGGGGGATTTTCAAAGGGCCGCGATTGCGCTACCCAAGGGGCAAACAGGGGGCAGATATGAAGCGCGTGCTGATCTTGGGGACCATTTTGGGGCTAACGCTGGCGGGCTGCGGCAAATCCAATCTGAACCCGCTGCTGTGGTTCAAACCCCGAAAAGGGGCTGAGGTGCAGGCCTATACACCGCCTGTTGATCCGCGTGGGTTGATTGACAAGGTGATCAGTTTGCAAATTGAACCTATTCGCACCGGCGTGCTGGTCCGCGCCACAGGATTGCCGCCCAGCCAAGGCTTCTGGGATGCAGCCCTTGTGCCGCTGCCAGATGACGGATCGGGCCATTTGGTGTTTGAATTCCGCATTTTCCCGCCTGCGGTGGCCACTGCTGCGGGCACCCCACCTTCGCGCGAGATTACGGCGGCGGTGAGTGTGACGAAGTTCCATCTAGAAGGTGTGACATCAATCGCGGTGAAAGGTGCGCAACACGCCATGAGCGCGCAACCTTAAGGTTGCGGCCCTGTGCTATGCTTTTGCTGGGTTAAAAACCTTCAGGCGTCACTTCATGGGCCATATGGTCCAAGACGGCATTGACGAATTTCGATTCTTTGCCTTCGGGAAAAAAGGCCTTGGCGACATCGACATATTCAGTAATCGTCACGCGGGGCGGGGTCGGCATGGCGTTGAGTTCGGCCCCGGCGGCGCGAAACAGGGCGCGGATCACCGGATCAATCCGCGCAATCGGCCATTTGGCCACCAAAGCGCGGTCGGTCATTTGGTCAATTTTTGCCTGAAGGTTGACGGCATGATCCACCACGGCGCGAAAATGGCCGACATCGCCTTCTGCCATTTCCTCTTGGTCATAAATCGCACCAAACCGGTGGGTTTCAAATTCCTTCGTGACAGCCTCGACCGTTTGGCCCGAGGATTCCATCTGAAACAGGGCCTGTACGGCGTAAAGCCGCGCGGCAGATTTCATCTGTTTCTTGTCAACCTTCATGCGCGGAACCCGATACCCTTGGTTTGGCCTGCCCATTTGCGCGCGATTGCAATCAGGTGCAAGGCCGCAAGAGCCGCCCCGCCACCTTTATCCTGGCCCGCCGGATCAGCGCGCACCACGGCCTGAGCGCGGTTTTCCACCGTCAGAATGCCGTTGCCGATGCACGACCCGCCAAGGCCCAGCATCATCAGGCCCCGGCTGCTGTCGTTGCAGACCGTGTCGTAATGCGTGGTCTCTCCGCGCATGATGCAGCCAAGTGCTACATAGCCGTCAAATTGCGCCATGCGCCCGGCCATGGCGATGGCAGAGGGAATTTCTAGGGCACCGGGCACCTCGATCACCTCAACCTCGGCCCCCACCTCTGCGGCTTTGGCCTTGGCACCGGCGATCAGATTGTCGGAGATATCGCGGTAATAGGGGGCGACGACGATCAGCAATTTGACCGGCTTGTCAAATTGCGGCGCGGGCAAGATGTAGTGGGTTTCACTGGCGGCCATGATCTTAATCCTTGATGCGGCGGGTGCCGGTGATCGTCAGGCCGTAAGCCTCTAAGCCCACAACGCGGGGGGCGGCGGAATTCGATACAAGCGTGATCTGCGCCAGCCCCAGAGAGGCCAAAATCTGCGCCCCCAAGCCATAAAGCCGCAGAGTTTGCGGCGAGACTTCGCCCTCCAGCGGTAATTTCATGGTCGTGTCGCGCAACAAAACCACAACACCGCGCCCTTCAGCGGCAATCACCCGCATCGCGCCTTGCAGATCACCCACATGCGCGTCGCCAATGCCCAACACATCTTCCAGCGGGTTCAACTGGTGCATCCGCACCAAAACCGGCTGATCGCCCGAGAGATCGCCCTTGGACAGCACGATGTGATCATCGCCATGCGCCGTGTCGGTAAAGACACGCATCAGCCAATCGCCGCCGTGCAGCGAGGTGACAGGCTTGGCTTCGCGTTCCTTGATCAGATTGTCATGCCGGCGGCGATAGGCGATCAGGTCGCTGATCGTGCCGATCTTGATCCCATGCTTTTGGCCAAAGGCGATCAAGTCAGGCAGACGC
>CAXNKP010000162.1:0-5786 GCA_964202815.1 Stagnihabitans sp.
GGGCGATTTGGGCATAAAGCGCGCTTCGCCTTCAAACGGCTCTTCGCGGCCACCGTTTAAAAAGAAGGTGACATGGGGGTATTTTTCCGTCTCGGCCAAGCGGAACTGGGTTTTGCCCTGTTTGGCCACCCATTCACCGATCGTATTGGCCAAGAAACGTTTGGGATAGGCCGTGTCCAGATAGGTGCTGGATTGCGCAGAATACTCCACCATGCCCAAAAGCGCTGCCCACACCGGCCTTTTGCCGGTGTCAAAGCCGGAAAAGTCAGGCTCGGCCAAGGCGGCCATAACCTCGCGCGCGCGGTCGGAACGGAAGTTCAGGCAAAAGAAGCCGTCGCCATCGCGCCCCCCTTGGTAATCGCCGATCACGGTGGGGGCTATGAATTCGTCCATCTCGCCTTTGGCATAAGATGCGGCAACGGCGGCTTGCGGGGTTGGGGCGTGTTCGCCTTTGGCGTTCACCATGGCCTCAAAGGCGCGGGCCACACGTTCCCATCTTGTGTCGCGGTCCATCGCCCAATAGCGGCCGATGACAGTGGCAACCTTGGCCCCTTGCGGCAAAGACACCATCAGGGCCTCGATAAAATCTGCCGCCGAACTGGGCGACACGTCGCGCCCGTCGGTGATGGCGTGCAGGGCGACGGGTACGCCAAGGGCTGTCAATGCGCGGGCGGCGGCCAGAACGTGGTTCAAATGGCCATGCACCCCGCCATCCGAAATCACCCCCATCAAATGCGCCGTCCCGCCCGAGGCTTTCAGCTTATCCGCAAAGCGCAGCAAACTTGGGTTCTGCGCAAAGCTGCCATCCTCGATCGCCAGATCAATCGCGCCCAAGTCCATCGCCACCACGCGGCCTGCGCCGATGTTGGTATGGCCCACTTCTGAATTGCCCATCTGGCCGGTGGGCAGGCCGACATCAGGGCCAAAGGTTGTCAGGGTTTCATGCGGGCAGGTCTGCCACAGGCGGTTGAAATTGGGCACATGGGCTTGGGCGGGGGCTGATACCGCCGGATTGGTGCCAATACCCCAGCCATCCAGAATGCACAAAACAACGGGTTTCTTTGAGGGCATGTCTAGGGTCTTTCGATAGGGTTCGGCGCTGTTTACGCGCCATGGACGCAACGCGCAACATAGTGGCCTAAAGGCGGATGTCTGCCAATGGTGACAATAAATCGGGAGATTTGGTCGGAGCGAGAGGATTCGAACCTCCGACCCCCTGCTCCCGAAGCAGGTGCGCTACCAGACTGCGCTACGCTCCGACCATGGTGGCGGGTTAGCCTGATGCGCGTTCATTTGCAAGGGGGGCCGCGCGTGGTACGCTGCATTCCGCAGCGCTTTACGAGGGATCGTTGCCCTCTGCCCCGCGCGGTTTGCTGTTATCAAAGAATTTCAGCCAAGCGCTGGTGCGGGGCTGCAGGCCAAGGTCAAACTCTGACCTCGTTTCTGTCACAGGCTTGGTTTTCGACACGGCAGGCGTCCCCTCGCGCAGCACGATGTAGATGCCTGAGGCGATGATGATCACCGTGCCCACCAGCGTCCATACATCGCTTTTTTCGTGAAAGATCACCACGCCAAAGATCGTGGCCCAGATGATCTGGCTATACTGCATCGTCGCCACAATCGCCGCCTGTGCGCGCCTGTAGGCGGCAATGGCAATGACCCCTGCCACAAAGCCCAGCGTTGACATAGCCGCCAAAAGGCCCAGATGCGCCAAGGGCAGCGGTTGATAGACAAAAGGCAGCGCCAGACCCGAAACGATGGTATTGGCGATCATCGGATAAAGCATAATCACCACCGAACGTTCCGATTGCCCCGTCAGGCGCACCAAAACCGAATTCACTGAAAAAATGATCGAGGCCGCAATCGCCGCCAGATGCCCCAGCCCCAAATGTGATTGCCCCGGCCGCAGCACAACCAGCACCCCCAAAAGCCCTACCACAATCGCGATCCCGCGGTGAAGGCCCACCCGCTCTCCCAGCATGGGGATGGCAAAAAGGGTGATCAGCAAGGGAGAGGAAAAGAAGATCGGATAAGCCTCGCTGAGGGGCAGCGTGGCAAAGGCGTAAAAGCCGCAGATCGCGTTGACTGCCACAAGGGCCGACCGCAGCAGTGTCATGCCAGGTTTGCGCGGGATCAGGTTGCCTTCGGAGCGGTCGGTCATCAGCATAATGGCCACCAAGGGAAATCCAAAAAGGCCAGAAAAGAAGATGTTCTGAAACGGGCTGTAACTGGCCCCCATGTACTTCACGATGGCATCACTGGTGGCGTAGATGGCAAAAGACAAAAGGGCCAAAAGCGCGCCGTTCAGGGTAGAGGTGCGAGCTTGCATGGACGACCTGATGTTGCGCGGGAAGATGCACTGTCCCTCGCGCCAAATGCGGATGATTTCAAGCGAAATGCGGGCTTAGGCTTGGCGTAGTTGCGCGCTTTGCCGCCCGGCAACGGCCAGCAGCGCCAGACCTGCCGCAACAATCACGCCAATACCCAAGGTGGCCGCTAAACTCGGCTTTTCGCCCCACAGCAAATACCCTAGCAAGCTTGCCCAAACAATCTGGCTGTATTGCATAGGCGCCACAACAATCGCCGGCGCTGTGCGGTAGGCCGCAATGATAAACAACCCCCCCACCAGCCCCAAGGCCCCCATCTGCAGGCCCACTTGCCAGTCACTCAGCGAAAGAGGTTGCCAGACAAAAGGCATAATCATCCCCGCACCCAAGATTTGCCCAACCACCGGATAAAGCAAAATCACCCCCGACTTTTCACGGTGCCCAATCATGCGAAAGATCAGCGAATTGAGCGCACCGGTGATAGCCCCCAGAATGGCCGTCAGATGCGCCAGTTGGAAATCGGTTGATCCGGGTTGCAGGGCGATCAGCACACCGCCAAAACCCGCAACAATGATCGTCCCGCGCAGGGGGTCAACCGGTTCGCCCAGCATGGGCCAAGCCAGAAGGGTGATCATCAATGGCATGGTAAAGAAAATCGCATAGCTTTGCGCCAAGGGCAGGTGGGTGAACGTATAGGTCACAAACCCGCCGCCCAATAGCGAGATCAGCACGCGCACCGCCGTAAGCCCCGGTAAGGCGGGGCGCAGGCTGGCGCGTCTGTCTTGCCAAAAAATCTGGCCCAGAATGAAGGGAAGGGTGCAAACGGCCGAGAAGAACATGACTTGAAACGAGCCCATCCCATGCCCCAAGGCCTTGATCGACACATCCGAACAAGCATAGGCGCAAAAAGACGCCAGCGCCAAAAGCGCGCCTTTCAGGGGATTGGACATCTTGGTCATATCTGCCTTGTGGCGGTCATTTGTAACAAAAACGCGCCCGTGACCGTCACGGGCGCGTCGTTTTCTTTAGTCCTGCGCGGGCGGGTTACAGGCTGGCCTCCAAAGCGGCAATTACAGCATCGCCCATCTGCGCGGTGCTGACCGGTGTGCCACCTTCTGGGCCCATCAGATCGGCTGTGCGCACGCCGTCTGCCAGCACCTTTTCAACCGCCTTTTCAACGCGCGTCGCCTCGTCTCCTAGATTGAACGAATAGCGCAGGGCCATGGCAAAGGACAAGATACAGGCGATCGGATTGGCCTTGCCCGTGCCCGCGATATCGGGGGCCGAACCATGCACGGGTTCATACAACGCCTTGGGGCGGCCATTGGCCTGCGGCAGGCCAAGGCTGGCCGAGGGCAGCATTCCAAGGCTACCCGTCAGCATCGCGGCCATATCCGACAGCATATCGCCAAACAGGTTGTCGGTGACGATCACGTCAAACTGCTTGGGCCAGCGGCACAACTGCATCGCACCGGCATCGGCGTACATATGGGTTAGGTTCACATCGGGATATTCTTTGTCGTGGATTTCTTGCACCACATCGCGCCACAAAATGCCCGATTCCATGACATTGGCCTTCTCCATCGAGCAGACCTTGTTGTTGCGCTTGCGCGCCAGTTCAAACGCCGAACGCGCCACGCGGGCAATCTCAGATTCTGTATAGCGTTGGGTGTTGATGCCCACGCGCTCGTTGCCTTCCATGAAAATCCCGCGCGGTTCGCCGAAATAGACGCCCGAGGTCAACTCGCGCACGATCACGATATCCAAGCCCGCCACGACCTCTTTTTTCAGCGACGAAAAGTCGGCCAAAGCGTCAAAGCACTGCGCGGGGCGCAGGTTGGAAAACAGGTCCATCTCTTTGCGCAACCGCAGCAAGCCGCGCTCGGGCTTGACCGAGAAATCCAGCTTGTCATATTTCGGCCCGCCCACTGCGCCCAGCAGAACGCAATCTACTTCTTGCGCCTTGGCCATCGTGGCGTCCGTTAGGGGCGTGCCATGCGCGTCATAAGCGCAGCCTCCCACCAGATCTTCGGACACGTCAAATTTGATCCCGCGCTTGGCATCAAACCATGTGATGATCTTTTTAACTTCGCCCATAACTTCGGGGCCGATGCCGTCACCGGCAAGGATGAGGATTGAGGGATTGGCCATCTGCGGCTCCTATGCTTGGTCGCCGATGGCGTAACGGGTGGGCGGCACGGGGTCAAGCGGGGCGAATGTAGGCGGGTTCGTTAGGGGATGAAATCCTTGGATGAGGGGCGGTTGAACAGGCTTAGGGCAGGGTCAGCCGCGCTATAACGGGAAAGTGCTGGGTGGTGGGCGTCTCTCCCTCGGCCAAGGGTGGCCTTTGCATCGGCCAAAGCACGCTTGCGGTTTGCACGGTGATGTTGCGCGATGGCAAAAGGTAATCCAGCCGCAAGCCAGCCCCACTTTTCAAGGCTGCCGTATCCAAAGCGGGGTCGCCACGCTGACCCGCATCGTTATGGCTTGCAGGGCCGCGTGGCGCGGGATCTTGCAACAGGGGATGCGATAGCAGGGCCAGCAGGGATTGTGGCTTTCCTGACCCATCGGCAGGGTCAAGATTGGCTTGGCCAAGGATCACGAAAGGCTCTTCGGGCGGTGCATTTACGCCAGCCTCAGGGGCGATTTTGGGCAGTGTGCCGTCTAGCAGATGCAGCCATAGGGCTGTTTCATCCGCATTGCGGCGGCCATTGCGATCCTCTGGCCCATCAAACAGCGGCGGGGTGGCCGACCAGACAAGCAGGCGCAGCGTCTTTCCCTGCGCATAAGTTACCGGCACCTCGTAATGCCCCGCGTTGGACAGGCGCTGCAGCAAGCGGGCGTCTTGGTCCATGTCCGGCGGCAGATCGGCTTCGGGCAGGTCTTTCCACAAAAGCGCGGTAAAGTCGCGGATATGGGCGCGGTCGATGGGATAGCGTGACAAAATGGCCATGCCCGCTTGCCCCGCAAAGCGCCCATAGGCCTGCGCATCGCGCGGCCCACTCAGCGCGCCGTCATGGTTCAGATCCAGCCATGTCGGAATGCCGGTGTTGGGCTGCAACCCAAGGGCATCGGCATAGTCCAAGCCCAGATCGCGCAACCGCACTTGCAGCGCGCCAAGTGCGAACCCGTCATAGTCATAGTCAAAGTTGGTCAAAAGCAGCACATCAGCCTTCAGGGCGACGATGGTCTTGATTTCCTCTTCGACGTGCGGATCAACGGCCTTTTGCAAGTGCTGAAACAAAAGGCCGGGGCCAAAGTGGCTGAACCGCGTGGTAAAGGTGGCCACCGTTACATCCAGCGCCGCCGCAAGGCCCGGCCAGAGCATCAGCGCCAAACAGGTCACAAGGTTTGCAAAGACCTTCCGCGCGGGAAAAACATGGGCAGGATGGGTCAAAGTCTTATCCCCCTTCACATGGGCTTTCTTGGAACGCCTGCGGAGTTCGACGCAGGTGAAAG
>CAXNKP010000163.1:0-5767 GCA_964202815.1 Stagnihabitans sp.
CCTGTCGGCGTTGCCCCAACCGTTGGGCCAAGCCCCGCGCGCTGACGTGTGGCCTGTGACCCAGCGGGTTCGCTCTCATGCCGCATGTCGGGCAAATCGCCCGCGCTATTGGCGCTGGTCGAGGGGATTTGCAGCTCTGTCTTGCCAAGATCCACGGTGCCTGAAATCAAACCGCCACCGAGGGCTGGCCCTTGCAAGGCAAGCGACCCTCTCGCCGTGGTCGAAAAAAGCTGCGGGTTGCGCAGCACTACATTATCCAACGCAAAGGTCAGATTGGCTTGATAGGGTGCGACGAGCCCCACGCTGCCTGTGATGCCCAGCTTGCCGCCGGTT
Organism: Stagnihabitans sp.; assembly: GCA_964202815.1. Classification (GTDB taxonomy): domain Bacteria; phylum Pseudomonadota; class Alphaproteobacteria; order Rhodobacterales; family Rhodobacteraceae; genus Stagnihabitans. The sequence continues at coordinate 334 of CAXNKP010000163.1, forward strand.
GTAACAACGGCCCGCCCCGTCACTTGGGCGCTTGCCCCGCCCAAGGTGGCGGCCATGTCCATGTTTTTAAGCGCAAAGGGCAGCGCCGGGTCTGCCAGACGCCCCTCTGTCAGCGAGACCTGACCGCTCAGCGCCGAAAAGGCTAAGGGGCCTTGCAGCCTGACATCAAAGCGCAAGGCCCCGTCCAGCGATCGGGGCGCTATCAAAGTATTGGCAAGGGCTGCAGAACTGGTGCCGGTGATCGTCACATCAGCGGTTCTATAGTCTGGTGACAGCCTGCCTTTAAGCGTGGCTTTCACCTGCGCAGGCCCTTGCAGGGTTAGATCCACCCCCACCCCGTCCGCCGAATTGCGCGCGTTGCCTGCAAGCGTCATAGGCCCCGGAAACTGCGGCAAAATCAGGCCCAGATTGGCCACTTGCGCCGAAACCTGCAGCGCGGCCACCTCGCCCATGGTCAGGGCTGCAACACTCGCCCTGATCTGGCCACTCGCCAGATCGGCCGTTTTTAGCTGCAACCCGTCAGGGCCAAGGGCCAGCGCTGCGTTCAGTTGCGACGTGCCGCGCAGCAGCGTGTCAGTTTGTGCCTGCCCTATTGTCAGATCATTCCCCGTCGCCGCCAGTGTAAACACGCTGTTGCCCGACGGCCCTTGCAAAGTTGCAGTGCCCTCCACCGCGCCGCCATAGCCTTTGCCAAGGTTTGACAGATCGCCAAGGGCCAGCGATCCGCTCAGGTCGGTTCGGCTGGGCGTCAATGTGCCCGAAAGACTGGCCACCAAGCTGGCCGCTTGTAAGCTTACAGCGCGCAATGTCGTGCCTGAGGAATCGCGCTTGACGGATAGGCTCAACCGGCTTTCACCGGCCAAAAGGCGATCCACCTGCGCGATGCCCAGACCCAAGGCCTTACCCAGCACCGATCCTGACAGGTCAAAAGCCCCACTAAAAGGCTCAATGCCTCCGGTAACGTCAAAGCTTGCAACGCCTGAAAGTCTTTGCCCGACAATGCCCGAAAGGCGCGACATATCGTCATAATGGCCCGCCAAATGGCCGGACAAAGCCGCCATCTGGCCAAGGCTCCCCTCAGCCACGACATGATAGCCTGGAGCGTTCAGCGACATGTGGCTGATCCGCAGCGCCGAAGTACCCGCAGCCCAGCTAAAATCTGCCCTCCCCCTGACATCTGGCCCAAGCGCCGCCGCCCAAGCGGCATCGGCAAGCGCAAGACCCGCGGCTGAAACCTGTGCCGCGCCGTCAAACAAATCCCCGCGCAACCGCCCCTCTGCCGAGACAGTCGCACTCTGCGCCTTAAAGCCGCCGCGACTCAACCCCTTGACCGTCGCGTCAAACCGCCAGACATCGCTTTGTGTGCGATCATAGCTTAGGCCTAGGTCTGCCCCGTCCAGCGTGATGGCCGTGGCAGAGGCAATGGGCAGCGTCACCGGCCCCACCTTTTGTGCCATCTGGCCCGTCAGGTTCAAGGTGATTGGCTGCCCCCGCGCATCCAACGCCATAAAGCCGTGAAGCTGCAGGGCTTGAGATGTCAGCGACAGGGTATCAACCCGCAATGCCCCATCCGCCGCGCGTTGCCCGCTTACCGCCAAGGCCAGTTGAGGGCCAAAGAAGGCGGCATATTGCGGCAAGAAAAGCGGCGTCAGATCGCCGCCCACCTCGGCCGCAAAGGCCCGATTGCCCTGCGCGTCATCACCAAGCGTCACATGGCCAGCCAAACGGCTTTGCCCCTCAGTGGCCAAGGCGACCGATGCAGCAAACTTCGACAGTGGCCCATGGCCATCCACCGTCAGGTTGACAGCAGGCGCGCCCGGGATGTGCAAAAGGCTGGCTGCGACGCCCCCCGCCCCTTCGGCTGCGGTAAAGGACAGGTCTAGCACCTGCGTGGCATTTGAATACCCCGCCTGCAAAAAGATATGCCCCTGCCGCCCGGCATCCAGACGGCGCAGATCCAGACGCGCTGTGCCCTGGCCGCCGGACAGGGTCAGACCGGCTGACAGGCTGGCCACCACCTCTTGGCCCAGAACGGATGGCCCCAGCACCACCGTTTGCGCTGAGATGGATTGGATGCTGACCGACACCGGCAAATCGGGCAGCGCCCAAGAATTGGCCGCTACAGGCAGGCCAGTGTCGGGCTGACCCTGTGGCAGACGGTCAATGTCAATTTCGGCGGCGGAGAGGTTGGTGATGTTGATCTCGCCGGTCAACAGGGCGCTCTGGCTCCAATCCAGATGGACATCTTTCAGCGTCAGCCAAACGCCTTGGGCATCGGCGATGGTCAATTGCGTCAGGCTGGCTTGGGTTGATAGGGCCCCCGCAAAGCCCTCAATCGTCACCACGCGACCCGCGCCGGACAGCGTGTCTTGCAGCCAAGTTGTCAGATAGTCCTTATCCGCGGCACTGTCTGCCATGGCGGCCCATGGCATCAGTCCAAGCACAAGGGCCCACCAGATCCGCATCAAAACGCCTGCCCCAAGCCCACGTAGATTTGCAAGCCGTCGCCCAGCGCGCCCCGCACCGGCAGCGCCAGATCAAGCCTGATCGGCCCGACGGCGGTGCCATAGCGCAGGCCCAATCCCGCCCCCGCCTGCCAATTGCTCACAGCCCCCGTCACCGTGCCCTGCCCCACAGCGCCCGCATCAACAAAGCCCACCAGCCCTATATTGGCGTCGACCTTCACGCGCCCCTCGACCGAGGCCGCAACAAAGGCCGTGCCGCCCGTATCTACCCAAGTCGCCCCATCCAGCACCGAAATGCCAAGGCTTTGATAGGCTTGCCCCCGCACTGTACCGCCGCCGCCCGAATAAAACAGATCGGGGCGCGGCGTGCCAAGGGCTGATGCGCCCAGAATAACGCCAGCTTGAAGGCGGCCTGCCAGCACGGCGCCACCAGCCCCCAAACTCCTGTAGGCTCGCGCATCCAAGGTCAGTCGCGCGCCATTCTCCGTCGCACCAAAGCCAAAAAAGGGCTTGGCCTCCAGTTCAAGGGAATAGCCCCGCGTTGCCTCTGTCTTGCTGTCGCGTCGGTCCCACATTGCGCCGAGGGGCAGTTGCAGGCTGCGATAGGTAAAATCCCCCGCCCCATCGCGACCGTTCGAGAATTCATAGGCCAAAGCCGCATGGGCGGTGAGTGTGTCGCTGAAATAATGCGTCAGGCCCAAGCCCAGCGCCAAAGTGTCGGCGGTGTAATCGGCATCTTCTTTATGGCCCAAGTTGGCCGACAGGTTCAGCGTTGAATCCGCTCCTGGCGTGGCCGGCCGGTCAAGTGTGGCGCCCAACGCATAATCCAAGCCGCTGCCAGAGGCTACGATATTGCTGACGGCTCCCGCCACTTCAAACCGCTCTCCACCGCCCAAGAGATTGCGGTGCAGCCAACCACCATTCACGCGCAGGCCGTCGTTCGTGGCGACCTCGGCCCCAAATGTATAGCGGCGGGGCAGGGCTTCGACCAAATCCGCTGTGATGCCCAGCAGATCGGGCGGTGTCATGCTGTCAGCCTCGCTCAGCGTGACCGAGGAAAACACTCCGCTGCGCCGCAAGCGCTGGGCGGCGCGGGCCTCTTCGGCGGGGTCAAAGCGTTGGCCAGTTGGTAAGCCTGCAATTTTGCGCACCCGGTCGGGGCGGATATGGGTGGCCCCGTTGATCGACAGATCGCCAAAGCGCAACACCGGGCCGGGATCCAGCCGCACCATGACTGACAGGGTGGCGCTGGCATGATCGGCGGTAAGGGTTTGTTCTGCAACAGTGGCCTTGGCATGGCCTTGGCCGCGCCAGCCATCAACGCCCGCCTGCACCGCCGCCATAATCCCCCCCGCCGCAGCGCCCTTGCCTGCGGCAAAGTCTGACGGCAAGGTTTGGCCCGCAGCCATCGGTGCAATCTGGGCGGTGGACAGCACAAAAGCAGGCCCCGGGTCGACTGTGACCACGATCTTGCCAATCGCGCTTGGCGCATCAAGCGGGGCGATGCTGCCCGCCTCTCGTCCGTCGATCAGAACGTGGATGATGGGCCCGTAGTAACCCGCCGCATAAAGGGCTGACAAAAGCTTGCCATATTCCGCCCGCGCATCGGCGAACAAATCCAGCGCCGCTTTTTCGTGGCCAGCCCCGGCCAAGCCAGAGGCGGCGCGCAGATCGCGTGACAGCGCGGCATTACCGCCCGCGACGGTGAAGGTCACCCCGTCCAAGGCCTGTCCCGGCACCGCATAGGTCAGTATCGCCGCCAAAACAGCGGCTGCGGCCGAAAGCTTATGAATGACCCGATAACCCATGTTGACCTTATATAGCCACCCTCGGCCCTAAACCATCCTGCGCCCGTTAGAACTTACACCGATCAGGTCCCTCGTGCGCAAAAGGGCTGGATATTTCCCCGCACCCATTGGAAAAGACACCCAGCATAGGAGCGCGCCGATGACATATATTCCCGCCGACACCCGTTACGACCAGATGATTTACAACCGCTGTGGCAAGAGTGGCCTGAAACTGCCCGCCATATCGCTGGGCCTGTGGCACAATTTCGGCGATGACACGCCGCACCAAACCAAGCAGGCCATCCTGCACACCGCCTTTGATCTGGGCATCACGCATTTTGATCTTGCCAACAACTACGGCCCCCCTGCAGGATCGGCCGAAACCGCCTTTGGCCGGATTTTGCGCGACGATTTCAAAGACCTGCGCGATGAGATGATTATCTCGTCCAAGGCGGGGTATCATATGTGGAACGGGCCTTATGGCGAATGGGGCAGCCGCAAGTATCTGGTGGCATCCTGTGACCAAAGCCTAAAGCGCACGGGGCTAGAGTATTTCGACATTTTCTATTCCCATCGGTTCGACCCCGACACGCCTTTGGAAGAAACCATGGGTGCCTTGGATTACATCGTCCGCTCGGGCCGTGCGCTCTATGCGGGGATTTCCAGCTACAACAGCCAACGCACGCGCGAGGCGGCGGCGATCCTCAAAGACCTTGGTACGCCCTGCGTGATCCACCAGCCGTCATACAACATCCTAAGCCGTTGGGTGGAAACCGACGGGTTGAAAGAAGCGTTGGGGGATTTGGGCATGGGCTCTATCGCCTTTGTGCCCTTGGCGCAGGGGATGTTGACCAACAAGTACCTCAAAGGCATTCCCACGGGCAGCCGGGCGACCCAAGGCAAAAGCCTTGATCCCGTGGTACTGACTGATCACGCAGTGGCCAGCCTGAACAAGCTGAACGATCTGGCCGCCGCGCGGGGGCAAACCTTGGCGCAAATGGCGCTGGCATGGGTGCTGCGCGATGGGGGCATCACATCAGCCCTGATCGGCGCGTCTAAGCCCGAACAAGTCATTGATTGCGTGGGGGCCTTGGCCAACCTATCCTTCACAACCACCGAACTGGCCGAGATTGACCGCATCAGCCTAGAGCGTGACATCAACCTTTGGGCACAATCCTCGGC
>CAXNKP010000164.1:0-5737 GCA_964202815.1 Stagnihabitans sp.
CTGCCGGTGATCGGGCCTTCGGCGGGCGGGGGAAATGTGATCCATGCCTTTGGCCATGGCCATATTGGCGTCACACTGGCCCCAATCACGGGCCGGATCGTGGCCGATCTGGTGCGCGGCCAAGAGCCAGAGGTCGATATCACCCCCTATCTGCCCACGCGGTTCTAGGCGACAGCCCTAAAGCATCCCCGGCACGACCTGATCGGGCGGCCGATGGCCATAAGCGAAGGTCTTGATGTTGATGATCACTTTCTCGCCCATCTCAATGCGCGCCTCAATCGTGGCCGATCCCATATGCGGCAGCAAGACGACATTGGGCAGATCCTTTAGACGCGGGTTCACGCGACCATTTTCATAAACATCCAACCCTGCCCCAGCCAACTCTCCGGCGCGCAAACCACGGGTCAAGGCGTTTTCGTCGATAACCTCTCCGCGCGAGGTGTTCACGATCACAGCCGAGGGTTTCATCAATTTCAGCCGCCGCGCGTTCATCAGGTGAAAGGTTGATGGGGTATGCGGGCAGTTGATCGACAATATGTCCATCCGTGCCACCATCTGGTCAAGGCTTTCCCAATAGGTGGCCTCAAGCTCGGCCTCCACCTCGGGGCGCAGACGGCGGCGGTTGTGATAGTGGATCTGGCAGCCAAAAGCCCGTGCGCGGCGGGCGACGGCTTGGCCGATGCGGCCCATGCCCAAAATGCCCAACCTGCGTCCCGCCAGTCGCCCCCCCAGAAAGGCCATGGGCGACCACCCCTGCCACTCCCCCGCTTGCATGGCGGCCAAGCCTTCGGGAATGCGGCGTGTCAGCCCCAAAATCAGCGCTATCGTCATATCGGCGGTGTCTTCGGTGGTCACGCCGGGCGTGTTGGACACCAAGATCCCCCGCGCCCGCGCCGTGGCCACATCAATATGGTCAACCCCCGCGCCATAATTGGCGATCAACTTTAGCCGAGCGCCCGCCTGCCCAATCAGGCCCGCATCAATCCGGTCGCAGATCGTTGGCACCAGCACATCGCAGCGCGCCATGGCATCGGCCATCTCGTCGCGGCTCATCACCGTGTCAGGGTCGCGCAACTCGACATCGAACAATTCTTTCAGCCGCGTTTCCACCACAGGCGGCAAATGGCGCGTCACCACAACCAGCAAACGTCCTTTACCCATGCGTGTTCCCTCTCTTCCCAATCCGCCGCTTTGATGCCAAAGTGACGCCAAGTGCAAAAAGGCACAAGTGCACAAAGGCCCAAAGCGTGGCCCAAAAGCAACAAGACGCAGGCGCATCGGGCAGAGCGGCAATGAAAGCATGGATTTGGGCAGTAGGACTTTTGGCATTGTCCTTGCGTTTTGTGGGCCCAACGCTGGCGCAAGACGGCAGTGCTACGCTGGAGGAAGCGGTCAAATCTGCAACCGACCCCGGCCCGAACACCGTGGCGGAAGAGGGCAAAACCGCCCCGCCGCGCGATCCCACCATCGGTGCCGTGACCAGCCTTCCCATCCCGCGCTTTGTCAGTCTGAAGGGATCAGAGGGTAACGCACGGCGCGGACCGGGCTTGACCCACATGGTAGATTGGATTTTCACCCGCGAAAGCATGCCTTTGAAGGTCACGGCCGAATACGAACATTGGCGGCGCGTCGAAGATGTCGATGGGGCGGGTGGCTGGGTTCACTATTCGCTTTTGTCGGGGGTGCGGTATGTTCTGGTCGTGCAAGACATGGCCCGAGCCTATGGCACACCAGATCCCGCGTCCCGGGTGGTCTATCAGTCTGAAATGGGCGTTCTGGGCAAGTTGGTACAATGTATCCCCGATTGGTGCAGGGTTTCGATCGAAGGCGAAAAGGGCTGGATACAGCAAACAGCGGTGTGGGGCGTGAAATCGGGCGAGATTTATCCCTAGAACTGCTGTGGCCTTAGGGAAGGGGCAAAGACTACTTGACCGATTTCACGCGGTTCACATGGCCCATCTTGCGCCCGGGCCGGGGCGCGCCTTTGCCGTAAAGGTGCAAAGCCGCTCCCGCCTCCCGCACGATTTTGGGCACCTGCAGGATATCGTCGCCGATCAAGTTTTCCATCACCACATCGGCATGGCGGCTGCCGTCGCCCAAGGGCCAACCGGTGATGGCGCGGATGTGCTGCTCGAATTGGTCGACGGCACAGCCATTCTGCGTCCAATGGCCCGAGTTGTGCACCCGAGGTGCTATTTCATTTGCAATGAGACCCTCTGAGGTGACAAAAAGCTCAACCCCCATCACGCCGACATAATCTAAAGCGGTCAGAATGCGCGCAGCCAACAAGACGGCATCTGTGCGCTGGCTTGACGTCAGGCGCGCTGGCACAGTGGTGGTCTGCAAGATCCCGTCGCGGTGCACATTCTCGCCGGGGTCAAAACAGGCGACAGACCCATCAAGGCCCCGCGCGGCAATGACCGAAACTTCGTGGGTAAAGGCCACAAACTCCTCCAACACACTGGTCTGCCGCAGCGCCGCTTTGGCAGCAGGGGCGTCGTCGGGCGACATAAGGCGCATCTGGCCCTTGCCATCATAGCCCAGACGCGTGGTCTTCAAGATGGCGGGCGTGCCGATGGCTGCAATGGCCGCGTCCAGATCGCTGGCCTTGGCCACGGCGGCATATGGGGCGCAGGCAATGCCAAGGCTGGTCAGAAATTCCTTCTCCAACAGGCGATCCTGCGCCGTCGCAAGCGCCTGCCTAGAGGGGCGAATGGGCTTGAGACTGTCGAGCAGGTCCAAGGCAGCCGTGGGGACATTCTCGAATTCATAGGTGATGACATCGACAGATGCGGCAAAGGCGCGCAAGGCTGTTTCGTTGTCGTAAGCGGCTGTCGTGAGGGCATGGGCCACATCCCCGGCGGGCGGATTGGCTGCTGGCTCGTAGACATGGCAGCGAAAGCCCAGGCGCGCGGCTGCCACGACCAGCATCCTGCCCAACTGCCCGCCACCCAAAATGCCGATCACAGCGCCAGAGGGAAGCTCACTCATCGCGCGGATCCTCGGGAATCGAGGCCGAAAGCGCTGCGCGCCACGCGTCAAGCCGCTCTGCCAAAGCCGGATCCTGCAGCGCCAATATCCCCGCCGCAAGCAACCCCGCATTGGCTGCCCCCGCAGCCCCTATGGCCATGGTGGCCACCGGATAGCCTCGGGGCATCTGGACAATGGAATACAAACTGTCAACGCCAGCCAAAGCCTTGGTTTGGATCGGCACACCAATGACCGGAACCCGCGTCTTGGACGCCATCATCCCGGGCAAATGCGCGGCCCCCCCCGCCCCAGCCACAATCACCTGCAGCCCACGGTCAATGGCGTGCGTTCCATAGTCCCACAATCGATCAGGCGTGCGATGGGCTGAAACGATCTTGACCTCATAGGCCACGCCAAGTTGGTCAAGTATCAAAGTTGCTTCCTGCATGGTGGTCCAGTCTGACTGGCTGCCCATGATGATCCCGACTTGAACGCTCATATACCCCTCCGGTGTCAAAGGCGCTCAGTAAACCGCAGCGCTCAAGGGGGCAAGCCACCCCTACCCCTTTCATACATGCCCAAATATCCCCGCCGGAGGCCCGATTTTTCGCAGAAAAATCGTTTGTGGCCCCCCTCGCACACCGGCCTATCCCTCCGTTGCCACGATTTTTCGGCGAAAAATCGACTTAAGCCAACTTCGCAAGCCGGGCTTCCAAAACCTCAAAGGGCAATCCGGGCTGGTCCTTGGCGCAACGAATGACCAGCGAGGTCTTTACATTGGCAACATTTTCTGCCTTCAACAACTGCTCTGTCAGAAAATTCTGAAAGGTCGAAAGGTCAGGGGCCACGCATTTTAGGATAAAGTCGATCTCACCATTTAACATATGACACTCGCGCACCAAGGGCCAAGCCCGGCAGCGGCCTTCAAAGGTCGACAGGTCAGCCTCGGCTTGGCTGTTCAGCCGCACCATGGCAAAAACCTGCACCTCAAATCCCATTTCGCGCGCGTCGATATCGGCATGGTAGCCCTTGATATAGCCCGCTTCTTCCAAGGTCCGCACGCGACGCAAGCAGGGCGGGGCCGAAATACCGACACGGCTGGCCAGTTCTACATTGGTCATCCGCCCATCGGCCTGCAGCTCTGCCAGAATCTTGCGATCAATCGGGTCAAGCTTGGAAACCGGCATGGGACGCTCCTCTTTTGCGCAATCTGTACGCTCACGGGGGGCTTTGCGCAATAATATTTCACCATTGCGCAAGAAAAAGTCGCACATCGTCGACCCTTTTCTATCCCCGTGCCTGCGCTTATATCTCCATTGCATCCAGAAAGGGCGGTTTTGTCATGGGCGAAGAGCGGCACAGCAAGGTTTTGATCATCGGCTCTGGCCCGGCAGGGTATACGGCGGCGGTTTATGCCGCGCGCGCCATGCTTAACCCGATTTTGGTGCAGGGCCTGACCCCGGGCGGCCAGTTGACCATTACGACCGAGGTCGAAAATTGGCCCGGTGACAGCCATGTACAAGGCCCCGATCTGATGGTGCGCATGGAAGATCACGCCCGCGCTATGGGGGCCGAGGTGATCTCGGACTATATCACCCACCTTGACCTACAAAACCGCCCCTTCACCGCACTGTCTGACAGTGGCGTCAAATACACCGCCGATGCCGTCATCTTGGCGACCGGCGCGCAGGCCAAATGGCTGGGCCTGCCATCGGAAGAAAAGTTCAAGGGCTTTGGCGTGTCGGCCTGCGCCACTTGTGACGGGTTCTTTTACCGTGGCAAAGAGGTTGTCGTGATCGGCGGCGGCAATACGGCTGTGGAAGAGGCGCTGTTCTTGACCAATTTCGCCACCAAAGTAACCCTCATCCACCGCCGTGACAGTTTGCGGGCCGAAAAGATCATGCAGGACCGTCTGTTCAAACACCCCAAAATTCAGACGATCTGGAATTCTGAAGTGACCGAGGTTTTGGGCACAGATGCCCCCACGTCAGTGACAGCCGTGCGGACCCGTAACCTTGTAACGGGAGAGATGGCGGATATCGCCTGCCACGGTTTTTTTGTGGCCATCGGCCATGCCCCAGCGTCAGAGTTGGTAAAAGATCAGTTGCCCCTGCACAACGGCGGCTATGTGCACGTCGAAGCGGGCAGCACCCGCACGGCCATTCCAGGCGTCTTTGCGGCAGGCGATTTGACCGACCATATCTATCGGCAAGCCGTCACCAGCGCTGGGATGGGTTGCATGGCGGCCTTGGATGCAGAACGCTGGCTGTCGGGGCATTGATCCCTAGGACAGGATCGCGCTCAAAGCATCAGACGGGGGATGGCTTTCCTACCACGGGGTATTGCCAGAAAAGATGACCGCATTTGCGACTTTAGACCAGCATTTTGGACCTTTTTTCCCAAAAATTGCAAGCAATCGCTTGATTTAACCGCCGCTGGGCGCGACAAGCCTTTCAGCCAAATGCTTGTGCGCCCCGTAGCTTATGAAGAGAGTCCAATGTCCATTTCAAACCACACCCCTCTTGCCGAATTGTTCGTTTCCGCCGACCATGTGCAGCGCCTGAAAACTGAAGCAGGGTTTATGCCCTCGTGGGATTTGACGCCACGGCAGGCCTGCGATCTGGAATTGTTGATGAACGGCGGGTTTTTTCCGCTAAAAGGGTTTAACAGCCAAGCCGACTATGACGGCGTGGTCGACAAGATGCGTCTGGCCGATGGCACTTTGTGGCCGATCCCCATCACGCTGGATGTGTCAGATAAATTCGCC